>JAMOVT010000013.1 GCA_027061855.1 Flavobacteriales bacterium | reverse complement strand
TGATTGGTAAAATTGGCGGCAAAAACTCCTGCTATATGCAAGGCTTTTCGTTGAGACGAATTCATCTCATAAACTTTATTGGACAAAATACTTCCTAGAAAAGAAAGTTGTTTCAAATCCTCAGGAGTTTCAGCCTCAATGAGAATAGGCAAATTTTTAAAATCTATATGTTTTTTTTCTTTTGAAAAAGATTGAAACGGATAGAAAACACCTCTTCTCCGGTTTGTCAATTCTTCCATCGGTTTACTGCCGGAAGTATGAACCACCAATGAGCGGTAATTTTTTAATTTTTCAGAGACCTGACCGATGGCATCGTCCGTAACGGCAAGGATTGTAATATCGGCGGGAGTCAATAATTGCAAATCGTTTATCAAAACGGAGGTGCCCTCAAAGTCTTTTAATTGTGGAAGATCACGGGCATAAAGTTGGTTGAGTCGAATCTCGGGATGCCGCAAAAATTCTTTTATGAAATGCGTGGCGACATTTCCGCTGCCAATGATATTTACCGAGATTTTTTTAGCCATGAACCCCGGCTTTTTTACCCAATTGATTGATTAATCCGGCTTCATATGTCAACAAATCATCCCATATTTCATCTACTTTTTCTCTTCCGGCATATTCCCTAGCAAATTCCAGAAAAACCCGGTAATGTCGCGCTTCCGATTGAAACAAATCCGAATAAAAGCGGGCCAATTCGGGATAATCTTTTTTTAAAGCTTCTTTTAAAACGCTGAACCGCTCGCAACTTCTGGCTTCAATCAATGAGGAGAGGAGCAGTTTTTGAACAAATTTTTCATCCGGATCTTTTGTCTTGGGGAAAAATTTGCGCAATTTCATAGCGTATTCATTTATTTGTTCTTTCCCGAGTTTAAAACCTAATTTATTGATTTCTTTATATACCATTTCAAAATGTTCCATTTCTTCAATGGCTATTCCGGACATGGTATTGACAAAATCAATATTTTCCGGCCAATGATTGATTACCGCCATGGCCGATTGCGATGCTTTCATTTCATTATAGGCATGATCCGTAAGAAACAAATCTAAATTTTTTATCACAATATCTGCCCATTGAGGAGAAGTTTCCGCTTTTAGTCCTAACATAAATATTATTCTTTAATTTCTTTGGTGGAGGAACTTTTTTCTACCCAAACAATACTATATATTCCTAAAATTATAAAAAAAAGAGCAATAAAAAAATGATAATCGTAATTTTGAGGCAAGACTTGTTCATAATATGCAATCAATTTCCTGCCGTGTTTGGTAACATAGTCTCCGTCTTTCATCAAATAAACCGCTTTTTTCCATGGCCAAAGAATACTTAAAGAACCCAGAATAAATCCTGTCATTAAGGCAATGGTTTGATTCTTATATTTTTTAAAAAGCCAAGATAATACATAAGAAAATGCTATTAATCCGATGATTGCTCCGAGTAGAAAAGGGAGTAGAATTTTCAGGTTAAGTTGGTTAATGGCATCAATGGCTACCAATTGATAATTTCCCAAAAGTATTAATACAAATGAACCTGAAAGACCCGGAAGGATCATACTGATAATAGCAATTACACCATTGAGAAAAAGGTACCACGGGCTGTCATTTTCCCCTGCCGGATGTAAAACGGTAACCGCAATGGCAATACCCAGTCCAATTATAAAGCTGAGAATAGTGGAAAAATTCCATTTTGTAACGGTTTTTCCTACATAATATACCGAGGCAAGCACCAAGCCAAAAAAGAATGCCCATATATAAACGGGATAATTTTCAAAGAGGAATTTAAACAGTTTAGCCAAACTGAATATAGCCAATATCAGTCCCAATAGCACTTGAATCAAAAAGTAGAAATTTGTATATTCTACAAATTCTTTCCATTTGAATTTTAACAGGAGCTTAAGTGCATGCAAATCAAAGGATTTAATAGAGTCGATAAGTTCTTCATAAATTCCTGTAATCAATGCTATCGTTCCTCCGGAGACACCGGGAATCACATTGGCGGCTCCCATTGCCATTCCTTTTAAAATCAGAGGTAAATTAAATTTTTTTTTCATCATTAGGATTTGTCAGTCATGCGTTTCTGTATCTCTTTTGAATCCGGGTAGAGTTTTCGTGCTTCGAGTAGTATAGAGCGGAATTTTTCTTTATCACCTGTTTTTATATATAAATCTGCCAATAAAAGAGCCACCGGAATTTTTAAAGACCCCAATTTAAGGCTCATTTCCAATGAATCTATCGCTTCTTTGAAATCTTCTTTTAAAATATATATTTGAGCTTGTTGTTCATAGAGTTCCTGAGTGGGAATCACTTGAACGGCTTCCAAACTACTTTGTATAGCTTTTTCCAATTGATTTGTATGAATTAGGATATCAATCAATCGAAGTCGTGATTTATAATGTCCGGGATCTTCATAGATTGCTTTTTGATAAAATTCCAATGCTTTTTGATACTCATTTAGAAATTCATAATTCTTAGCGATATGATAGTAAGCAAAGGCACTGGGATCACTTATGCTGAGGGTAAGTTTATAAAATTCAATAGCTTCCTCAAAACGTTTTAATTTAGTCAATACATAGGCTTTATCGTAATAAGCGCCAAGAAATTTATCATCTATGGCAATAGCATAATCCAAAGCTTCCAGAGCTTGCTCGTATTTTTCGTCCTCCAAATAGCGTTTTCCCAACAAACTCCATCCGATTTCGCTCATAGGTTGTTGATCTACAAAATTCAATAAAAAATCTCTTGCTTTTTCGTTCATATCCATTAAATCATAACAGGAAATAACATTATAGAGTGCCGCTTGATTTTCAGGATCTATTTCCAAGCTTTTTTTGGATGTTTTCAAAGCTTCTTGAAATTCATCGAGATAAAGATATTCAATACTCAGAAGATCATAAATTTCAATATCATCCGGATGATATTCCAAGGCTTTTTTCAATGCTTCTACGGCTTGTTCATGTTGATTACTGCGGGAAAAAATATCAGCCTCGAGTAAAGGGAGTTCTTTATTATAAGGATCAACTCCTTTGATTTGTTCTATAATTCTTTTTGCTTCGTTTAATTCTCCTTCCAAAGCGAGCAATTCGGTTTTGAACATTAACAATTCGACATGATTTACATATTGTTCCAATCCGAGTTTTATTGCTTTATGAGCAAAATTGAAGTTTCCAAAAGTGATATAATAATCTATAATATCCAAATATTCTTCCAAATCAAAGAAATAGGCGATTCCTTCTTGTAGCATTTTCTCAAATCTTTGAATGGCCTCATTATCATAATTTCGTTCTTTCATAAATCATTATTTATTTATTGCAAAGTTATTGATATTTAGCCACTACTATTACTTGCCGGCCAAGAAGTTATTAACAAACTTGTGATAAAAAAAGCGCCTTTTTTGAGGCGCTTTCAGTTAAGTAAGGCTATTATAAATATCGTCATAAAGATGTTTGAAACTTTCTTTAATTTGTTTTCTTTTTAATTTCATTGTGGGAGTGAGATGCCCTTTTTCAATACTCCATTCTTCGGGAGTTAAACGGAAGAGCTTAATTTTTTCCCATTTTCCGAAATTTTTATTGAATTTTTCTATTTCCTGTTTGATTCGCTCGTTTACTTTGGGATGTTCGGCAATTTCTTTATGACCGCCTTCAAAATGCAAATGATGCCGTTTTCCCCATTCCTTGATAAATTCAAAATTGGGTTGGATCAAAGCGGCAACCAGTTTTTGTCCTTCGCCTATTACCATAATTTGCTCAATAAACGGTGATTGTTTCATTGCATTTTCCAGCAATTGCGGTGCAACATATTTACCTCCGGAGGTTTTAAACATTTCTTTTTTACGGTCGGTGATTTTCAATACCCCGTCTTCATCTATCTCACCGATATCTCCTGTATGGAAATATTCATCGGTAAATACTTCGGCGGTTTTTTCGGGATCTTTATAATATCCCAACATAATATTAGGTCCTTTTACAAGTATTTCACCGTCATCGGCAATTTTTACTTCATCAATATCCAATGGAGGTCCAACGGTTCCTATTTTCCATACGGCATTAGGGGAGTTTACAGAAACCACTCCTCCGGTTTCGGTCAATCCGTAACCTTCCAAAATATTAATCTCTCCGGCAATAAAAACTCTTTGTAAACGGGGTTGTAAAGCTGCACTTCCCGATACAATATAACGTATTTCACCTCCCAGGGCTTCTTTCCATTTACTAAAGATCAACTTACGTGCTATTTTTAATTTAAGGCTATATGGAAACTTATCGGCTTTATCAAAATCAAATTTTTCTCCTACTCCCACAGCCCAGAAGAATAGAGCTTTTTTTATACCGCTTAATTCCTGTCCTTTGGCAATGATTTTATCATATACTTTTTCAAGTAATCTGGGAACCGCAGTAAAGATATGAGGTTTTACTTCACGTATATTTTCTCCTATTTGGTCAATGGATTCGGCAAAATAAACGCCAAAGCCTTTATAGACATATAAATAATGGATAATTCGTTCAAAAATATGGCAAGTAGGTAAAAAACTAATGGTTCGGGCTTGGTCGGGAAGGGGAGGGATCCGTTTGGCTGCCGAGGTTACAACCGAAGCGATATTTCTGTGTGAAAGCATCACTCCTTTCGGTCTTCCGGTTGTCCCGGAAGTATAAATTAAAGTGGCTAAATCGTCAGGTTGAACTGCTGCTTTTCTTTTTTCCACTTCCTCTTGTAAACTTTCGTCTTTTCCCAATTCGATAATTTCATTCCAGTTTCTCACTCCTTCAATTTCTTCAAAAGAGAAAACATCTTTTAAGGTTGGCACCTGGTCTTTTATGCTTTTTACTTTTTCGTAAATTTCTTTATTGGATACAATAGCAAGTTTTACTTCTGCATGATTTAATATATAGGCATAATCTTCGGCAGAAATAGTAGGGTATATAGGAACATCTTGTGCTCCTACTTGTAGGATTCCTAAGTCGGAAATATCCCATTTGGTTTGATTGTTATGAGAAATAAGTGCTACTTTATCATTGGGTTGAACATCTAATTTTAATAATCCGCGACTGAATTGATCCACCTGATTTTTAAAATCTTGCGTGGAAGTTTTGACCCATTTCCCGTTTTCTTTTGTAACAAAAGCATCTTCACGGGGAAAATGCTCTAATTGATAATCTAAAAAATTAAATAATTTATTCATTTCCATAGTTTGCTAATTTTGGTTGTCCTAAAATAAGCAAACTAATCTAAATGAGCAAATTTTCATCGGGCTTTTAAATGTTTTTTGGAATATTTTAAAGAGAAAAACCCGAAAGCGGAAAAGAATTAAATAAACTGCATTTTTGTTATTTAACAATTATTTTTTTTGTTAATCTTTGACCGCGTGTAACTAAATTTACAAAATAAAAACCCGGTTTCAAACCACTGATACGAATTTTCTTACGCTCTTTTCCGTCGATTTTTTCAATTTGTTTACCGCTAATATCATAAATAGTAATTTTTAATTCGGGATATGATTGTGAAAGTTTTAAATTGATTGTACCATCATTGGTAGGGTTAGGGTAAATAGTTAATTTTGTAAGTCCGTTATCATTTATTCCGCTACTATTTTCTTCAGCATAAATTTTAACACTATCTACATTCCAACGTGTAGGTGCATATCCTTCGGTAAAATATTTAAAAGCGATGTATACCGTTCCGGAAATGGAGCTTATATCAGCATTATCAATAGTGAATTCAACAGGGTTGTTTGATTTATTTGGAGTTTCCATATTTACATTTGGGAGGGGAGTCCATATAAAGTTTGATGGTGTATTTCCTCCGTCATAATCAGAAGAATAAACCACTTCCAAGGGGGTATCCCCATAGGTATAAGCAAAAAATGCGGAAAAAGTCTCGTTTGAATAATTATCAAAATTAATCGGTTGAGTGGTAATGAGCCAATCTTTACTGGATTCATTTTCATGATACCCATTGATTTGTATTGCGGGAGAATCGTTTTCACCATATTGGTCGATACAAACCCAATCTTTATCACTGGCTTCACTTATTGCTGTAAATGCCATATTGGGGCAACTATCAAAATCTTCATTTAGCACATAAGGAGATGTTTGAGTGGTAGCGGATAAAGAGTCGCTACAATCGGAAATATTTCCGGCATTATCCTGTGCTTTTACACAAATCGTATAAGTAGTTGACGGCAAAAGTCCTGATATAGTATAAGAAGTAGAAGTGGTACTTCCGGCAGAATTTCCATCAACATAAATAGAGTATGAGCTTACACTTTGATTGTCTGTAGAGGCGTCCCAGCTAATACTAATACTGTTTTCAGTAGTAGCCATTACTGTCAAATTTTGAGGAATACTCGGCGCTTCCGTGTCGGATGAGGGATTCCAAATAGCATCTACCCATTCGGGATGATCAATGAAGGGGTTTCTGTTTCCCTGATAATCGTAAGCGGCATTATTACGGTCAATTTCTCTTTGACTGACGGGATCTTGATGATGCCACCTTAATAGGACCTCCAAATACCAATCTTCGAATACATGGTCACTACTTCCGTCCAATACGGGATCCGAGCCATCTAAATTGGCATTTTCCCATGAGCCGATACGATCTTCATAGCGTGTAGCCATATAAAAATATATACGGGCAATATCTCCTTTGAATTCATCAATCGGTTCAAATACTATTCCTGAATAGCCTGTATCAGAACAAGTTCCTCTTTTTGATCCATTGAGAGATGTCCAATCGGCAGAACCTACATCAGCCAAAGGATAATGTCCTCGCATACCATTTACTTTTCCGTCACTGGGTACTACATGGTGTATATCGGATTTCATAGGAGAGGCGGAACTAAACCAACTTTGTGGCATTAAATGTTCTCTGTTATAACAGTCTCCTTCCGAAGAATAATTTCCACATGTTTGTTGATGATGATGATATTCATAAGGATCGGTTCCAGCAGGATTTTCAGAATAAATATCTAAAACCGTACCGTCTTTTTCATAATAATTATCTGAATCGGTAGTTTCATAACCGGCATATAAATCATTATATGAACGAGCATTGTGTCCGTTACTAATAATATTGCTCAGTTCCGTTTTTAATTGATATCCGGTGAGTCCGGAGGCCGAATCATAATACCCAGCCGGTTCTTGACTGAAAAGAAAAAAGGAGGTAAAAGTAAAAAGAATAGAAAATAATGTTGTTTTCATATTGGGGATTTATTTTTTTTGAGTTTAGCCATATAAAATCCGTCATAGCCGGATTCAGAGGTTTTAATAGTTTTATCTTCTACAAAAGTAAAATTTTTATTTTGTTTTAGAAATTTTTTTATTTGTCGTTTGTTTTCCATAGGAAGAATCGAGCAAGTAACATAAATTAAATGCCCACCGGGTTTAAGCATTTGGGGATAGTTTTTTAATATATCCATTTGAATGCTATTGATTTGCTTAATTTTATTTTCATTTAGCTCCCATTTCAATCCGGGTTTTCTTTTTAGGGTACCTAAACTGCTGCAAGGAACATCCAGGAGAAGTATATCTGCATATTCCTTATATTTATTCATTGTTTTTTGATTGATTAGACTGGTGTCTTTGAGAATTTTCACTCCGTTTCTTTCCACTCTTTTCCGTAATTCCTTTAATTTTTGAGGATAGATATCCAAGGCAATGATTTCTCCCTTGTTTTTCATTTTGCTTGCCATATGCAAAGTTTTACCACCCGCACCTGCGCAAGCATCAATGATTGTTTGTCCGGATTGAGGTCTAATAAAATCAGCTACTTTTTGGGAAGAGGCGTCTTGTATTTCAAATTCTCCGTTTTTATAACATTTCAAATGAGTTAATTTAGGTTTCCCTTCGATAAAAAGGGCTTCGGGATATTCCGGGTCTTCATTTGTTTTTATTCCTTTTTCATCCAATTTATTTTTGAGTTTTTCTTTTGTGGTTTTCAAAAGATTAACCCGAATGACTGTTTGGGCTTCTTCATTAAGTGCCTTTATTTCCTTTTCAAATTCTTCTTTTCCCATATCTTTTATTCCCAATTGATATAACCAATCCGGAATGGATTGATCTACCGTGAAAGATAAAGCCTCCTTGCCATTTATTCTTTTTTTTAATTCTTCTATATTTACTTCAAACCAGTCGGGGAAAGGTATATTATTGAGAAGACTCCATAAAGCCAATATTCTCCATTTTCCTTCCATATCCAAAATGGAAGAATCTGTGAGGTATTCATATTTTCTTCTCCATCGAATGATATCATATAAAGCCTTGGAAATCATTTTCCGGTCACGGCTTCCCCATTTTTTATTGGATTTTAATAGTTTCTTCACTACTTTATCAGCCTGGAAATTCCGGTTGAAAATTTTATCAAGTGCGTCAATTACCGCATAGGATGTGTTTTTAAACCATTTCATATATTCATCTATATTTGCAAATGTAAAAGATTTTTAGTGAATAGCTTTGTCAAACATATTTTCAATCTTTATATTTTTTTAAATATACATGTAGCATTAAGTGTGGTATCGCTTTATTTTATTTTTAATCAAAATAATTTTCATAAGGAATATGCTCTTTTTTTATTTTTTTCGACTGTTTTTTCCTATGGGTTGATTCGAATAATGTTCCTGAAAAATAACCGGTCCCAATTTCTTTTTTATTATTATCGTTATTCTTATATTTTTAAAGGTATCCTTTTCTTTTCTTTTTTATGCAGTCTTTTTTTCTTTATGAAACTTCCCATTCAAGTTCGTTTTTCGATTGTACCATTGGGTCTGATTACATTATTATATCAATCTTATTTTCCTTTTTTTTCTTTTCGTCAGAATGGTATAATTAAAATCATAACGGTTTCATTTGTTTGGGCAATGCTTACTGTGGTTATTCCCGGAATTTTTTTTTCAGCAAATTCAACTTCTTTTCGTTTGGAATTTCTTTTTGTATTCCTTTATATTTTATTGCTTACACTGAGTTTTGATCAGCGAGATATATTAATAGATGATAAGGCTTTGAAAACTTTTCCACAAGCTTATCCGGAATATAAGTCCTATTTTTATCTCATATTAGGAAGTGTTTTGTCGGTATTACTTTTCTTTATATTTGATGGATTTGAAAGATTTTTAAGTGAAATTATTCTTTTAATTTCTCTATTTTTATGTTGGTTTTCCGATGAAAATAAAAAATTCTATTACACTACTTTTTTGATTGAAGGCATTCCGGTTTTATGGGCACTTGTTCTTTTCTTACAAAAAAAGGGCTTCTAAAAGCCCTTTGAAATATAATAATAGAAAATTTTTAATTATCTCCTTGGTATTTGGTATCAATGATAATAAATTCGGATCGGCGATTCTGTCTGTGTTCCATTTCCGTACATTTGACTCCGTCTTTACATTTATTGACCAGTTGTGTTTCGCCATAACCTTTGGCAGTTATTCTGGAAGGATCTATCCCGCTTTCTACGATATAATCTCTTGTAGCTTTGGCTCTTTTTTCTGATAATTTCATATTAAAAGAGGCGCTACTTCTTGAATCTGTATGAGAACGGATATCCAATTTCAAGTAAGGATATTTTCTTAAAACGGTAATTACTTTTTCCAATTCAATAGCTGCTCTCGGACCGATTTCCGCTTTTCCGTATTCAAAATAAATAGGACTTAATTTTAATAATTTACCCAAATCTTTTCCTTCTACAATATTCTCTTTTTTAGGTATTCCCACTTTGATGGAGTCTTTCATTTTTGAGAATAAATCTTTCACATCCCCTTTTTTAATTTCATTGGATTTATAGAAAACATAGATGTCATCTTTGGTTTTATCAAAATTTCTGCCGGAAGCAAAATATCCGTATTTTTCATCTTCGGAAATAGCAAATGAGAAATCATCTTTTTCTGAATTTATGGGTTTCCCCAAATTTAGAATATCTCCGACCATTCCATTTTCATCAAGATCTGCAACAAAAATATCCAAACCTCCATAACCCAATTGTCCGTCGGAAGTAAAATAAATTTTATTTTTTGTAATGAAAGGGAAATTTTCCCGTTCGGTGGTATTTACTTTCGGGCCAAGGTTTTGCGGGTAACTATAAGAATTGTCTTCATAAATTTCTACATACCATATATCGGAATTACCAAAGGTTCCGGGCATGTCGGAAACGAAATACAGTCTTTTTCCATCCGGACTCAAAGCCGGGGAGGTAAAGGTATAATTTTCACTATTAAAAGGGAGTTCTTCGACCGTTTTCCATTTACCATTTATTTTCTCTGCCCTGTAAATTTTTAATTTACTGAGGTTTGCATCGGAATATTTGGCTTTTTTATAACTGTTTCGTGAAAAATACATGGTTTTCCCATCGGGTGTAAAGGTTGCGGAAGATTCATGATATTCCGTATTTATATCGCCGTTTAGCGGTTTTACACCGGTTACATCTTTTGGAGAATTTATGGTAGCTTCAAACAAATCAAAATAAGGTTGACCGTTTTGCCAATTTTTCTTGTATCCTACGGGCGCATGTCCCGCAGAAGTGAAAATAAATTTTTCCCCTTTAATAACAGGTGCGAAATCGGAAAATTCGGTATTTACTCCTTTTAATTCTTCTATTTTGTAACTTGAATATTCAAGCGGAATATCATTATCATAGAGGATATATGATTTTTTTACAATTTGATTGGAGCGGAATTTATCATCTACCAGTGAGTAGTATTTTTGCAAATATTCGTTTCCTTTCTCTCTTTTTCCTGCCGCTTTTAAACATTGGGCATATCTAAAATAGTATTCTGGTTCGGGATCCTCACCTAATTTAAAAAGTTTTTCATACCATTTAAGAGCTTGTTTATATTCGGCCGTTTTAAAATAGGAATCTCCTAATTTTTTGTAAAGATATCCGGAAACATACCCACGATTAGCCACTTTCAGATAGATGTCCCTTGCTTTTAGATATTCATATCCTTCATATAACTCATCTGCTTTTTTTACTTCTTTTTGAGCAAAACTCTGTAAGCCGGTAGTTAATAGAAGAATTAATATGTAAAGTAATTTTTTTGTCATATGTTTTTTATATTAGAAAAAACGCGGTGATTGATACCTTGAACTGTTTTCTTCGGTATTTAAGTAATATCTTAAAAACACTTCATGGGAACCGTAATTAGTCCGATAAAAGCGACTTTGATCCCAGTCAAAAGCATACCCGATATGTAATTTTCTTGTTACATCTATACCTACAAGCAAACTGTATGCCGAATTAAATCGATAGGCAATTCCGGTAGTTAATGTTTCATTCCATTTCATATTTAAAGTCAATTCTGCTGAAACAGGTAAATTGCTCGCATAACGAAGCATAAAAGAGGGTTGAAATATTCTTCTGGGCCCGATTTCAATGTTGTATCCCCCCATTAAATAGGTATGTAACAGTCGTTTGTCTTCTAGTGTATTATCACTTTTAAATTTTTCTTTCAGGTTTAAATTGGGAACAGATAATCCTACATACCAAGTATCGGTATAAAGGAAAGCTCCGATTCCCGCATCAAAATCCAATGAGTTATAATCTTCGGAAAAAATATCTTCGGAATCTTTAATTTTTAATTTCGAGAGATCAAAGCTGTGATTATAAACTCCAAAATCAACTCCCAAACTTATATAAGTAAAATAATCCAATTCCAGGTTATACGAAAATTGACCTTTTGCCATAAGTTTCGATACAGGGCCATCGACATCGCGGGATAGAATCATTCCAAAGGCCGCTTTTTCCAAAGGGTATTGGAAACTAATATTTGAGGTAGTTGGGGCTCCTTCCACACCCAACCATTGGGAGCGATGAATCATTGTAAGGGACATACGCCCGTTTACACCTACAAATCCCGGGTTTATCATATTTTTTCCATACATATACTGTGTATACAATGGAAACTCTTGTGCGTAGTTTGAATGTAATACACTCAAAAACAAAAAGATAAATATGTATTTTAGTTTTTTCATTATTTTAGTATGTATAAATAACCGGCTTTGTTTTTCCATTTACCGTCTTCTTTAAATTCCAACATATAATAATAAGTTCCGGAAGGTAATTCTTTTCCGTTTTTATCAATTCCTTCAAAGCGAACGTTTATATTATCGTAATTTTTTCCTTCCCAGACTTTATATTGCCAACGGTCTAAGATAATCATTCTGTTTTTGGGATATTTATCGATATGATCGATATGCATATATTCATTTTTCCCGTTTCCATTAGGAGATATTCCGTTATAAACCACCAATTCACGGTTGTCATAATCATCCAGATAATCGGGAATTCCATCTCCATCGGTGTCAATAGCATCTTCCGGTTCTCCATTTCCATTAGGATCCGGACTTTCATTAATGGTTAATTTTCCGTCATTGTCATCATCATCGTCCAAGTAATTTGGTATTCCGTCTCCATCGGTGTCGTCATTAGTAGGATCACCGTCTTGTGGATAATCATTGGGTAAAGCTACATCTTCATATACGGTATAGATGCTATCACCATCATCATCTATATCGAGATAATCGGGTGTCCCGTCATTATCTGTATCTTGTGCGTCATCGGGATAGCCGTTTGCATCCGGATCAGGATTTTCTGTTATAGTGGGAACATGATCATTGTCATCATCCATGTCAAGATAATCATTTATGGCGTCACTATCGGAATCTTGTAAAACATAATTAACTACACCGCTGTCAGCTATGGTTTCCACACTATCAGGCAAACCGTTAATTCCCACATTTCCATCTATCATTCCATCAAAATCTACATCCGTACCGGTTGTTTGTCCCGATTCGGCTAAGTCATAAAGACTGTCTCCATCACTATCTAGATCAAAATGATTGGGAATTCCATCTCCGTCCGTATCAAAACCTGGTTCTATTTGGCTATTATCATCTCCAATATTATTATCATTGTCATTATCGTCCAAATATACGGGTACACCGTCATTGTCTGCATCTGTTAAAGGATCAATGCCATTGGACTCCTCTGTGTCGGGAATACCGTCATTATCATCATCCAAATCATATTTGTCAAAGACATTGTCACCGTCATTATCTTGCGGATCATAAAGATCATCCAGATAATCGGGAATACCATCTTCATCTGTATCCCAAGCATCTTCGGGCTCTCCATTTCCATTGTCATCAGGATGTTCGTTAACAGTTAAAATACTATCATTGTCGTCATCATCATCCAGATAATTAGGAATTCCATCCCCATCGGTATCGTCATTGGTAGGGTCACCGTCTTGAGGGTAATTATTTGGAAGTGCTATATCTTCATAAACAGTATAGATTGAATCTCCATCATCATCGATATCCAAATAATTAGGCAATGAGTCTCCATCGGTATTTAATGCATCTTCCGGATATCCATTTGTATTGTCATCCGGATTTTCTAAGGAAGTAGGCACATTATCGTTATCATCATCATTGTCCAAATAATTGGAAACAGTATCGGTATCGGAGTCTACAATTGAATAGTTTAAGCTTCCCGAATCGACTGATGTTTCCACTTCATCTGCCAGACCGTTTGCTCCTACGGCAGTGTCTATTCTTCCGTTAAAGTCGGTATCGGTAGGAGAGGAGGCACCGGATTCAGCTAAATCCCATAATCCGTCATTATCACTGTCCAAATCAAAATGGTTAGGGATGGAGTCTCCATCGGCGTCAAAGGCAGATTCTACTTGTCCGTTATTATCTCCAATGGTATTATCATTATCATCATCGTCCATAAATACAGGGACTCCGTCATTATCAGCATCTGTTAAGGGATCAATTCCTCCATTTTCATCAATATCAGGGATTCCGTCATTGTCATCATCCAAATCAACATTATCAAAAACTCCATCATTGTCAAAATCATTGCCATCCAGGTAATCGGGAATTCCATCGTTATCACTATCAATGGCATCTTCCGGTTTGTGATTTCCATTGGGATCCGGTGATTCATTTATCGTTAATATTCCATCGTTATCATCGTCGGTATCCAGATAGTTAGGAATACCGTCATTATCGGTATCATCGTTGGTAGGATCACCGTCTTGGGGATAGATATGAGGAAGAGCTACATCTTCATAATCGGTATATAGCCCGTCCCCGTCATCATCTCTATCGATGAAATTGGGGTTTCCGTCTCCATCGGTATCCAATGCGTCATCAGGATAACCATTCAGATTATCATCAGGATGTTCAAAAGTGGTTTTTATATGGTCATTATCATCGTCAAAATCTACAAAGTTTTTGGACGCATCTCCATCAGTATCTTGAATTGTATAGTTAATTGTTCCACTATCAGGGGTTGTTTCCAAATCATCCACTAAACCGTTTGTTCCTACATTTCCTTCCAATTCGCCGTTAAAATCCGTATCCGTTCCGCTTGTTTGTCCGGATTCGGCAGCATCCCAAAGCCCGTCTCCGTCGCTATCCAAGTCAAAATGATTGGGGATACCGTCTACATCAAGGTCCCAAGCGAGTTCTACCGTTCCATTATTATTGCCTACGGTATTATCCGTATCATCGTCATCGAGATATACAGGTACATTATCACCGTCGGCATCGGCCATAGGGTCATTTCCGTTATATTCATCCAAATCGGGAATTCCATCATTGTCGTCATCTATATCTTGCGAATCGGCTATTCCGTCATTATCATGGTCATCGGGTAAGTCAAATTGATCCAAATAGTCGGGTATGCCATCGCCGTCGATGTCTTGAGCATCTTCGGGTTCATGATTTCCGTTATCATCGGGATGTTCATATTGGGTATCCGTTCCATCATTATCATCATCCGGATCCAAATAGTTTGGTATTCCATCCCCATCGGTATCATCATTTGTAGGATCTCCGTCTTGGGGATAATTATTAGGAAGAGCAATATCTTCAAAATCCGTATATATACCGTCTCCATCATCGTCACGATCAAGGAAGTTGGGATTGCCGTCGCCATCCGTATCTATGGCATCATCAGGATAGTGATTGCCATTATTATCGGGTTGTTCGTTATTTGTCAGAATATGATCATTATCATCATCGCGGTCTAAGGCATTGATGAACATATCTCCATCCGTATTTAAAACCGTATAATTGATGCTTCCGCTATCGGGTGAAGTTTCCACCTCATCCATCAAACCGTTTGTCCCCGGAGTCCCTTCCAGGATTCCATCCATATTGGAATCGGTTCCGGTTGTACGGCCGGATTCTGCCGTGTCAAAAAGTCCGTCGTTATCAGAATCAAGATCAAAATGATTCGGGATTCCATCATTATCTATATCATATAAAGGTTCAGGAGCATTATTCACATCTCCAACAGTGTTATCATTGTCATCATCATCCAAATAGACAGGTACACCGTCTCCGTCATTATCTGTTAAAGGATCTGCTCCCATACTTTCGTCTATATCAGGAATTCCGTCGTTGTCATCGTCTAAATCTACGGCATCATCGATACCGTCATTATCGTGGTCATTAATATTTTCTATGGGATCCAGATAATTAGGAGTACCGTCAAAATCGGTATCAATAGCATCATCGGGAATATGGTTACCATTGGGGTCGGGTGATTCATTGATTGTTAATAAACCGTCATTATCGTCATCCGTATCGAGGTAATTGGGAATTCCGTCAAAGTCTGTATCATCATTTGTGGGATCTCCATCTTGTGGATAGACATGGGGGAGAGCAACATCTTCATAGTCGGTATAAATTCCGTCGCCGTCATCGTCTCTATCCAAGAAATTGGGGATAGTATCCGTATCTGTATCGAGAGCATCATCAGGATATCCGTTAGTATTGTCATCAGGATGTTCAAATACCGTTTGAATATGGTCATTATCATCGTCAAAATCCAAAAAGTTTTTGGACGCATCTCCATCTGTATCGGCAATTGAATAGTTGATTGTTCCACTATCCGGAGCTGTTTCTACGTCATCAATCAATCCGTTTGTTCCTACATTTCCTTCTAAAATTCCGTTAAAGTCAGTATCGGTTCCCGTAGTTTGTCCGGATTCCGCCGCATCCCATAGTCCGTCATTATCACTGTCCAAATCAAAATGATTGGGAATACCGTCTACATCGAGATCCCAAGCTAGTTCTACCGCATTATTAGCATCCCCCACAGTATTATCGGTATCATCGTCATCTAAATATACAGGGACACCATCTCCGTCAGCATCTGTCAATGGATCTTGTCCATTGTATTCGGCTAAATCGGGAATACCGTCGTTATCATCATCCAAATCTACACTGTCATCTATTCCATCGTTGTCATGATCGTTTACATTGGTTATCGGATCGAGGTAATCGGGTGTTCCGTCAAGATCCGTATCTATGGCATCATCGGGGTTATGATCGCCATTGGGATCCGGATTTTCATCTTCGGTTAGTATACCGTCATTATCATCGTCATTATCCAGGTAATTGGGTGTGCCGTCTCCATCGGTATCATCATTTGTAGGATCACCATCCTGAGGATAATTATTAGGTAAGGCAATGTCTTCATAATCGGTATAAATACCATCTCCGTCATCATCACGATCCAAATAATTAGGAACTCCGTCAAAATCGGTATGAAGAGCATCCTCGGGATAGCCGTTCCCATTGTCATCAGGGTGTTCGTTACTGGTGAGGATATGGTCATTATCATCATCGCGATCAAGAAAATCAGCAAAGAAATCACCATCGGTGTTTTGGATGGTATAATTGAGAGTTCCACTGTTTGGTGAAGTTTCCAGATCATCCATAAGCCCGTTGCTTCCCACTATTCCTTCAAGAATTCCGTTTTGATCACTATCGGTTCCTACCGGAATAGCCAAACGTCCGGATTCTGCGGTATCATAAAGCCCGTCGTTATCGGAATCGAGATCAAAATGATTGGGAATTCCGTCATTATCTATATCGAATAAGGGTTCCGGAGCATTGTTGTCATCTCCGATACTATTATTATTATCATTATCATCTAAATAAAGAGGAACTCCATCTCCGTCATTATCTGTAAGTGGATCTTGACCATTGGATTCATCTATATCGGGAATACCGTCATTGTCGTCATCGATATCAATAGAGTCCGTAATACCGTCATTATCATGATCGTAGGGGTCTTCTAATGCATCGAGGTAATTTGGAATTCCGTCTCCGTCAGAATCAACTGCATCTTCCGGCATATGATTTCCATTTGGATCAGCTTGTTCATTTACGGTTAACAATCCGTCATTATCATCATCATCATCCAAATAATTAGGAATGCCGTCCCCGTCCGTATCATCATTGGTAGGGTCTCCGTCTTGAGGGTAATTGTTAGGTAAAGCAATGTCTTCATAGTCCGTGTAAATTCCGTCTCCGTCGTCATCACGATCCAAATAATCCGGTATTGTATCCGTATCGGTATCCAAAGCATCTTCGGGATAGCCGGTACTATTATCATCAGGATGCTCATAAATGGTCAGTATCAAATCGTTATCATCATCGGTATCGAGATAATCGGGACGGCTATCTCCATCAGTATCTTGGATAGTATAATTGATACTGCCTCCGTCCGGTGTGGTTTCCAAAACATCGACTAATCCGTTGGTTCCGAGATTTCCTTCCAGTATACCGTCATGATTGATATCGTCACCGGTAGTTCTTCCGGATTCGGCCGCATCGTAAAGGCCGTCATTATCGGAATCTAAATCAAAATGATTGGGGATATTATCCAAGTCATAATCAAAAGCGGGTTCAGTCCAATTGTTATTGTTTCCGATACTCGCATCATTATCATTATCATCGAGATAAGCGGGTACATTATCTCCGTCATTATCTGCCAGGGGATCCATGCCTCCGCTTTCGATTAAATCGGGAATTCCGTCATTGTCATCATCGATGTCTACATTGTCTTGGATTCCATCATTATCATGGTCAAAAGGATCATTTACAGGGTCGAGGTAATCGGGCGTGCCGTCGCCATCACCATCCAAGGCATCTTCGGGGATACCATTGTTATTATCATCGGGATGTTCATCGGAAGTTAGTATTCCGTCATTATCATCATCATTATCGAGGTAATTCGGAATTAAATCGGCATCGGTATCATCATCCGTCGGATCACCGTTTTGTGGAAAATTATTAGGTAATGCAATATCTTCCCAACGAGTATCAATTCCGTCTCCGTCATCATCGGGATCTCGATAATCAAATAATCCACCGCCATCGGTATCTTGTGAATCTCCTACTTCGGGGTAACCGTTTCCATTGGGATCTGGATTTTCATTGACGGTTAATACGGCATCGTTGTCATCATCAATATCCAGAAAGTCGGGAATATTATCAGAGGGGTTAGCCAGAGCATCGGTATTTTGAAGGGTATAATTGATGTTTCCGGTTTCTACACCCAGTTCTACATCATTGATCAGCCCGTTTGCACCTACATCTCCTTCCAGTCTTCCGTCAAGATTAGAGTCTGTTCCTGAATTTCTTCCCGATTCGGCAGCATCCCAAAGGCCGTCACCGTCGGAATCCAAGTCCAAATAGTTAGGAATTCCATCTCCGTCCACATCAAAACCGGGCTCTATCAAACCATTGTCATCTCCTACATTAAAATCATTATCATCGTCATCGAGATAGATGGGGATTCCGTCATGATCATTATCCGTGAGTGGGTCAACTCCTTGTCCTTCGTCCACATCGAGTATACCGTCATTATCATCATCTATATCTATATCATCGGTTATACCGTCTCCATCGGAGTCAGGAGCTAAAAACCGGTGATGATATATAAATGGAGGGTCTTTTGCAAAATTATTATTTTGATAAAAGACTATCGTTAAAAGAATAACAATTCGTAATATTTTCCCCACAGAGCATAATATTTGTTGATTTCAAAAGATAAAGATAGTAATTTTTTTTAAAAAGCAAATTTATTTCGCAATATTTACGGCTCTTGTTTCCCGAATGACCGTAACTTTTACTTGACCGGGATAAGTCATTTCGGTTTGTATTTTCTGCGTAATTTCAAAAGACAATTGCTTTGCCGTTTCGTCATCTACTTCTTCACTTTTTACAATTACCCGTAACTCACGTCCTGCTTGAATGGCATAGGCTTTTTGCACTCCGGGAAATTCAAAAGCAATGTTTTCCAACTCTTTAAGTCGTTTCAAATAGGATTCGAGGATTTGTCGTCTTGCTCCGGGACGTGCTCCGGAAATCGCATCGGCTACCTGCACTATCGGGGCATAGAGAGAGGTCATTTCTATTTCGTCATGGTGTGCTCCGATTGCGTTTACCACATCGGGACTTTCTCCATATCTTTCGGCCCATTGCATACCTAGTAGAGCATGAGGCATTTCAGTGTCTTCTGTGGGAACTTTTCCTATATCGTGTAGAAGCCCAGCACGTTTGGCAATTTTTGGATTGAGTCCGAGTTCTGCTGCCATGATGCTACATATCTTGGCTACTTCACGTGAGTGTTGTAAGAGATTTTGTCCGTAAGAAGATCTGTATTTCATACGCCCCACGGCTTTTACAAGTTCGGGGTGAAGGGAGTGAATGCCGAGATCGATAATGGTACGTTTTCCGATTTCAATGATTTCCTCATCGAGTTGTTTCTCGGTTTTTTTGACCACTTCTTCAATTCGTGCAGGATGAATACGCCCATCTGTTACCAGTTTATGAAGAGAAAGGCGTGCAATTTCTCTGCGTATCGGGTCAAATCCCGATAATAATATGCTTTCGGGGGTGTCATCTACAATTATTTCGACTCCGGTAGCCGCTTCAATGGCACGGATATTTCTTCCTTCCCGTCCGATAATCCTTCCTTTAATTTCATCGGATTCCAAGTGGAAAGTAGTGACCGTATTTTCGATGGCTTCTTCGGTTCCAATTCGTTGTATAGTGGAAATAACAATTTTTTTAGCTTCTTTTTGAGCTGCCATTTTTGCTTCTTCCATCGTTTCCTGAATATATTTCATGGCTTCTGCTTTGGCATCTTCTTTAAGAGATTCCACCAATTCGTTTTTGGCTTCTTCTGCTGAATAACCGGCTATTTTTTCCAGAATTTCAAGTTGTTTTTGGTGTGTTTTTCTGACTTCTTCTTGTTTTTTATCCAGAACAGCTATTTTTTCTTCTACAAACTGCTCTTTTTGAGCCAGTTCATCTTCTTTTTTCTTGACTTGTGCCAATTCCATTGCTAGAAGAGACTCTTTTTCTTTTGCCTTTTTTTCAAGATCACTAATCTTTTTTTCCCGCTCGAGTATATGTTCCTCATGTTTTTCTTTTAGTTCAAGAAATTTTTCTTTGGCTTGAAGGATTTTCTCTTTTTTGATGGATTCTCCTTCTTTTTCGGCAATGGAAATAATGGATTTGGCTTCGTTTTTTGCTTTGGATAAGATTTCATCCGCTTTTTTAAATGCGCTGTTAATGATACTTCCGGCTCTTTTTTTGTCGAGAACCCCTTTAAGAATGTATGAAAGTACAAACCCGATAACCAGTCCTATTCCTATGTATAATATTGTATTCATAATATGAGTTTTTAAATTTATTGCAATAAAAAAACCTGTACTTATTTGTGTTTTTGATTAAACTCCAATTTAACAAGTTTAGGACTAACTTGCTGCTCAAACTTCCGCCGTCCGTATGTACGGATACCCAAGAGGTTGCGGCCTGTTTTCACAACAAAGACTCATCCTTTTTATAGAGTAAGTGTTGAGTTTAACAAAATTAAATAAGTACAGGCAGTATGTTGATTAATGAACGATTTCTATTTTATAATTGTAGCAAATGATTTATTTTATCATGCATCATTTGGCTATTTTTTTTCTTATTTTCTTTTTCCAGCATCAATTCTGAAGCGATTTCAATTAATATAATTGATAAAATGTCTTGTATATCCGAAATTTCAAAAACTTTTTCTACTTCCGTAATTCTTTTTTCCAAAAATTTGCCGGCTTTACGGATTATTTCTTCTTGCTCCGGCCATACTTTGATCGGATATTGCCTACCGGCCAAAGTAATGTGAATTTTTATTTTTTCTCTATTCATCCAGTTCGGCTATACAAAGATTTATTTCTTTTATCAATTTTTCAATTGTTTTTTTTGCTTCGTCAGTATCTTCTGATTTACTGCCTGTAGCAAAAGCTTTTCCAATCTTCAATTTGTTATAATCGGTTTTTAATTCATCATTTTTTTGCTGTAACCGTTTTATAATCTCTTCTTTTTCTGTTAAGCTTTTTTCAAAATTAGAAATTTTTTGGGTCAATTCAAAATTTTGAGTAATTAATTCTTGAATTTTTTGTTCCAAAAGTGTCAATTTCGAAAAAAGACTTTCATCCATGGAAAAACATTTATAAAGCAAAAATATACATTTTTTGATTAATAAACTAATAAATGAAAATTTATGAAATGCCGATTATTTTATTAAAGTTTGAAAGATTCTTTGAGAAAATTTTATAAAATATTGATAATGAGATGCTCACAAGCTTTAAAATAACAAAGTCCTCTTGAAAACAAGAAGACTTTTATTAAACTTTGTAATCGGATTTATAAGTTCAGAAAAGAAAGAAGACTGTAATCATGTATAAAACCGAAATTGTTTTAAATGCGAAATAATTATTAATGGCTTGCAAATCGATATAGAATACCTTCTCCGGCAGTTATGCCGAAATCGGTTCCTTTGAAATCGATATGGCTCACATGTTGATCTTCATTGTGTGTAGTAATTTCATACAAAGGTTTCCATGAAGCGCCGTTATCATCAGAATAGTACATCGCGGGATAATATTGCGCAGCATAATTGACTGCATAAGCGCCGTTATCTGTTATGACAACACCCAAAAAACTTTCTGTATCAAAAGGTAATTTTTCTTCTTCTCTTATTATCTGCCAAGTATTTCCTCCGTCGTTTGAAACAGCCGAAAAGGCATCTAAATAATCTGAGCTATCACCTCCAACAAGCCATATATTATTACCTGCAATAGCTCCTCCTTGCACTTGAAAGTTGTTATTGCCACCATACCAATCCGAAGGTGCCGGAATGTCAACTCCCTGCCAAGATTGTCCGTTGTCAGTACTCAGTTGGATATATTGTAAATCTGTTGCCGGATCTTCCATGCCGTAAATTAATCCATTTGAGCCATCAAACTTTATTTCATATAAAAGCGTATTTGATTCGGGCGTAACACTTGTATCTTGCAAGATAACATTATCATTTAATCGTACGCGAAAGACCTTGTTTTGGTCATTTATATCTTGTGCAGTCACTTGATATTCACCGGTTGTTTGACTAAAAGCAACATCCATTGCACTATAAAATAAAGAAGAACCGGTGGCAGGGTCTGTTACCAGGACATAGGAAGCACCACCATCAAAAGTTTTATATACTTTACCCACATTATCAACAGCTACACCGGTGTTTTCATCATAAAAGGCTATTTTATTTATATATAAACTACTATTGACTATTTGCCAAGTAACTCCTTTATCAGTTGTTTTTAATAAAAATTTAGTGCCGTTGGAATTATAACCGGCTATCCAACCTATATGGTCATTGAGTAGAAAAACATCATTAACATGATAATTTAGACCACCGGTCAAATTACTTATGTCCACTTCTTCCCATTTCGGATTGACGATATTTACTATTATTTCATCTCGGGCTTCTACGGTTCCTTCCTT
>JAMOVT010000012.1 GCA_027061855.1 Flavobacteriales bacterium | reverse complement strand
TGAGTAGAAAAACATCATTAACATGATAATTTAGACCACCGGTCAAATTACTTATGTCCACTTCTTCCCATTTCGGATTGACGATATTTACTATTATTTCATCTCGGGCTTCTACGGTTCCTTCCTTAACCATTTCAACTTTTAAGGTATGTGTGCCAAGGCTTATTCCGTTAACATTCCATTCGAACGGATAGTTGTTGGTGGCCAACCAAACATCAAATTCCGATAATTGAGTCAGATTGATTTCTTGACCGTCAATATAGAAATGTTTTTCATAATCATAATAGGACATTTGTCCATCGGGTTCTATACAAAGAGTTACTTTACTTCCCAATGCCACATCATAATTATCGATAGGGTTGGTGATTTTCACTCTGTATTGAAGATCTTCATAGGAATTGTCATCCTTTTCATTTTCTTTTTTACATGAATGGAGAAACAAAAAAGGAATGAGAGTAATGGCTAAAACTATTTTTTTCATAGGATTAGATTTTATATTAATAATTGTATTTTTAAGTTTATTTGGAGCTGTCCCAAGCTTTTTTAATGTCTTCTTCGGAGGTATTAGGTTTCAAAAATAATATAGCGGACTTAAACTCTTCATATGAATAATTTTTGGGATTTTGGAGAACATCAATGGCTTTAAATTGATCCATTTTGTTGGTTACCGGCACTTCTTTCACTTTTTTTTCATCAGAGGCATGCATTTGATTATATGATTTCCTGATATCATTTTCGGGGAGGGGAATAGCCCCGTTATCCGTGACATAGTTTTTATATTCTGTATAGGACATATTCCTGATTTCGGTTAATTTTCCATTCAACGCCTTAATGCCCATTTCTTTCTTTTGCCGGGTTTCTTTCAAAAGATTTTCCAATTGGTTTTTTTGCTCTTTTTCTAACCGGAAGTCAATTTTTTCTCCTTGTGAAGCGCGAATATAAGCATCTACTATTTGAAAGGCTTTTTTTCTGTCGGATGTCGATAAATTTGGATTTACTTCATTGACATAATCATTAAATTTTGCTTCACGTACAGCTTTTGGAGAAGGTTTTTCATATTCATCATAATATTTTCTCAATTTTTCCGAAATCTGCATGTATTGCTCATTACTGAGTTTAGTGCCGGATTGAGAATAAATAGTTAGACTCATACACAAAAGAATAGTAATCAAAATGTTTTTCATAATGATAAATTTTAAAATTTTAATAAAAAATTGAATTTAGCTTAGGGATTCCATTTATATATTGAATAAGTAGGTGATAAAAAACCGCCTTCATCTTCTTTTATAATTTTTGCAAATATACCCGGCATATAATTTATCATCCAATATTTCACCTTTGTATCTCCATCGAAACCTTCTACTACTGTACAATCATATTCTTTTCCGTTAATCTTGATTATTTCAAAATTGTTAGTGATTCGAAAAGGATAAATATCTTTTTGAGGAAAAAAACGGTTATAACTGTTCATTAAGGGGGCTTTGATTTTTTCTCCTTTTTTGATGGTGTCCTTATTTTTTATTAAATGATAAGTAAAAGAAATCTTTTTCTTCCCTTCGTCTGTTTTTACTTTAATTAAAATCTCTTTATCAGAAAAAGCATGAACTATTGGTTCATAGTTTAAATAAGTATAATGAATTTCACCGTCCTCTTTCCAATATCCCATCATGGCTTCGTCACTCCAAGGTAAATCTTGTGAATCCCCTTGATTATTTTCAATTTCCTCATATGTAAAGCTCAAATGTTGCGGTTCGTTAATTTGTTTTTTCCTTTCCAATTGATAATTAAGGCCGTTATTTTCTATTTCCAAATAAGAAGGACTGATATTTTTTATATGGCTTTTTTTGCTGAAATCGCCAAAATCTCCTTGTAAAATAATAGCTTTTTCCGTGGGGATATACAACCATTGCCCGGTTGAGCCAACCATGCCGTCACCCATTAGAACGATTTGCCCCACCGTGTTATCTTTTCTGAATTCAAAAATTGTGGTATCGTTTCCGTTTATTTGCCAGACTCCCAACACTAAATTATAAATACTGTCCTTTTTTATATCTTCGGGATTATATGAGCTGAAGTAATATACAGCATCATTCAGTTTAAAAATTAACTTACCGGTATTCAATTCTGTAATTTCAGCTTTCCCATTTAAAGGTTTTATTTGATCAGATGAAAGAATGAGTTCATTTTTTCTAAAATTATAAGTTCCTATATCAGTATCATTTATAAAAATTTTATGATTATCGAATTTTAAAATTATATAAGGATTTTCGGTTTTGTCTTTAATATTTATTTTACTCAATAACCAATTCCCGTTTATGGTGGGTTTTTGACTATTTGCAGTTATAAAAAATAGTAGTAACAGGTTTATAAAAATATGTTTCATTTTATTGATATTTTACTTTGAAGCTTCCTTTTGCCGAATGAAATTCTTGCGTCACATTATCCATATAAGTGACCGTAAAAAATCCTTCTATTTCTTTTTGGTTCGGATCATATTTTTCAATGAATAAAGATTTGCTTTTTGCATTTGTAACTGTTGTAAAAACAGATTCTCCGTTTTCGCCATAACTAATTAAATAAGTAGTTGCATTTTGCCCTTCTTCCGAATTTACATCTATTGATATTTGAATGTCTTTATTACCGGAAGCAGCTCCAAGAATGATTTTTTCGCCAATAAGCATTCCGGCATAATTTTCATTAAAAATGATGTCATTTCCATTATCAATACTCATTTTGATATAACTGGAATTTGTGTTTTCATCGGGAGTTTCTTCTTTTTTGCATGAATAAATACTCAGGCCAAGAAGTAAAATGAGAATAAGTTTTTTCATAAGTAGATTTTTTAGATTAATTTTTTGTATTAGATAAAGGATTCTTAGAATTTCACAAATTCCACTCTGCGATTATTTGCTTTTCCTTCGGGAGTACTATTATTATCTATAGGTTTAGTTTCTCCCCATCCCGTATATTTTAGACGGTCCGGACTAATGCCCATGGCAATGAGTTTATTCATTACGGTTTTTGCTCTCTCTTTGGAAAGTTTAAGGTTAAAAGCTTCATCACCGTCACTATCGGTATGTCCTTCCACACTGAATTTCAGATCGGGTTGTTTTTGCATCAATTTAAAAATGCGATTGATAGGTCCCATACTTTCCGGCTTTAAAGTCGCTTTATTCACATCGAATTTAATTCCGTTTACAATGATTTTTCCATCGGTTAAGACGCGTTTATAATATTTTACGCCCCCTTTGGCAATACGGAAATTTTTAACATATTGAAACTCTCTATCGGCAGCATAGCCATCTACTTCCAGAGTAACACCGGTTGGGTTGAATCCGATATGCGGGACATTTATCAAACGCTCGTCATTCATATATACTTTTAATTTGTCTTTTGTTACTGCTACGGCAAAATGACGCCACCCGCCTTTAGGTAATTTTTTTGAGTAATTGCTTCCGCTGTCATCAAACCGAATTCCATAATAATAGAATGTAATATCTTTTCCTATACGGCGTTGATTTTTTGAATCATAAAAACTAATCCAAACTCTACGCGGATCCCCCGGGGTAAAATAGGCATCAAACTCAATTGTATATACCTCGGGTAAATAATCTTCTTTTGAATTTTTTAAGTAAGGAACTATTTCTCCGCCATGAGGGAAAACAATCACCATATCTCCATCCACTTCGGCTATTTCTGCATTTCCTTCTTTTAAATCCCATCGGCTGGGAAATTCACCGATTTCTTCATCTTCTTCGGGGCCGTCTTCAAAAATAACGGTATCTCCGGGAACAAAATCATAGCGGCTCCATATTACTTTGGGGGATTGTTGGGGCTTTGCTTTTTTGTTCTTTTTACTTTTAACAGAAGATTTTTTTTCTTTATTTTTCGTTACTTCATTTTCCTTCTCACCTTTATTTTTTCCGTCGATTTCATCTTCGGCTTTGTCAAAGGTTTTATCGATTCCTTTATCGATTCTTTTTTCTGAGCGTTTTTCGGCTTCGGTTTTGACCTTTTTTTCAGCATGTTTGGCCAATTTTTTCCATAATTGTCCTTGACTTTGGTATGCAGGGCCTATTATAAATAAGAAAATGAATACATATTGAATATATTTCATAATGATTAGGTTTTAAGATTCAAGTTTTAATATTTTTAAAGGACTTTAGCAGTAATTTTGGCCTTTGTACTAAAACGAATATGGAAACGGTAAATATCATTGGCAGGCAAATACCCATATACTTTAATCTGCACTTTTTTCCTATTTAACAATATATCGGCGACATTGTTTATTGTTTCTTGATCGGTAATCATAATGGGATCCCCTTGTGCCACCATATCAAAATTAAAATTGGGTATTTGTATGAGGTACTGGTTGTCAAAAAGAATATATAATTCATAGCTCGCGGTATTTCCGCTCAAACTTTCCAATCCTAAAAAGTTTAATTTCGCCTCACTTAAATCAATTTCTTTAATGCGATCAAGATATTCTTGCGTATCCGGATTAGAAAGATCCAAGGTAAATTCTGTTTCATAGGGAACTTGAAATATTTTTTGAGTATTGATTGGAGTATCTCCTACGACAATTTCATCTGAGGTTACTGATAAATCGGTAGTGAAACTTGTTTCCAGCAAATCTTTGTCACAAGCGCTCAGGCTTAAAGCGACGACTAAAAGAATAAATAGTTTTTTCATAATGATTAGGTTTTTGTTTATTAAATTTGGACAAATTTATCATTTTATCATAGTTTCACATTCATTATTAGGGAGTATTTATCTCACCCTTTCGGGTGATTTAGCCGTAAATCGTCTATTTTTTTAATTATTAATTATATTTTTTAAGAATTAACGACAAGAAAGAATTGAATTTTGGAAGTTCTTGTGTACAGATTTCCAATTTTTTTGTAATTTCGAACCCTTTTTAAAAGATAGATATATGAAAAGAAAACTGTTGATTATCGCACTGGGAGGAAATGCATTATTGCAAGCCGGACAGAAAGGAAGTATCAAAGAGCAAAGAGAGAATATAAAAAAAACCTTAGGTTCTATTCTGCCTTTAATTCAAGAAGGATATAATCTGGTTCTTACACATGGGAATGGACCGCAAGTAGGTAATGTTTTACTGAAAAACGATGCAGGCGAGCAGATGTATGATATACCTGCGATTCCACTTGATGCTGCGGTGGCGGATACACAAGGAGAAATAGGTTACCTTATTCAAAGTGAACTCTATAATCTTTTGAAAGAAAATAATTTAAATAGGGAAATTATTTCAGTCAATACTATGGTAGAAGTTGACAAAGAGGATGAAGCTTTCCAAAATCCTACAAAAAGAGTGGGAAAAACCTATTATGATTATAATGAAGTGAAAAAGCTTCAAAAAGAAAAAGCTTGGATTTTTAAAGAGGAAATCAAAAACAACAAAAAAGGATGGAGAAGAGTTGTTCCTTCACCACAACCTTTAGATATCGCCAATAAAAATACGATCAAACTTTTGGCTGATTCAGGAGCGATTGTAATTGCCGTTGGAGGAGGAGGGATTCCTGTTTCTGTCGAAGGAGGAAAAATTTTTCCGGAAGAGGCGGTGATTGATAAAGACTTGGCATCGGCATTATTATCCCAACAAATAAATGCCGATAGTTTTATCATTTTGACTGATGTTCCTTTTGTATATCTCGATTACGGTACTCCGGAGCAAAAAGCCTTGGAAATTATCGATTTGGAAGAAGTGGAGAAGTATATGTCAGAAGGAAAATTCGGAGAAGGAAATATGGCCCCAAAAATAAAGGCTGCAAAAAAATTTATTGAAAACGGAGGAAAAGAGGTAATTATCACCAATCAAGAAGGAATCAGCGGTGGATTTGGTACAAGAATAGTAAAACAAAAAGAAATGGAAAAAATTTAATATATGCCGGTACTTAAAACAAATGATTGGCTGAAAGACATTGCCGGAAATAAAGCTTTGATTATTGCAGGCCCTTGTAGTGCGGAAACAGAAGACCAACTGATTGAAACCGCTATGGGTGTGAAACAAGCAGGTGCACATATCTTGCGTGCCGGTATTTGGAAACCACGCACACGGCCGGGCAATTTCGAAGGAGTAGGAGCAATCGGCTTAGACTGGTTAAAAAAAGCAAAGGAAAAAACCGGATTGCTCACCAGCGTGGAAGTAGCCAATCCCATTCATGTTCAGTTGGCAATAGAAAATGATGTGGATATCTTATGGATAGGTGCACGCACTTCGGTAAACCCTTTTGCCATACAAGAAATTGCCGATGCTTTAAAAGGAGTGGATAAAATTGTATTGGTAAAAAATCCGGTAAATCCCGATTTGGCTTTATGGATGGGTGCTTTGGAACGTATAAACAAAGCGGGAATTGATAAACTGGGCGCTATACACAGAGGTTTTTCCAGTTTCAAAAAAATGAAATACCGCAACGAACCTTTATGGCAAATACCTATTGATTTAAAAACACAATTTCCCGAATTACCTTTGATCAATGACCCTTCTCATATTACGGGAAACAGGGAAATGATTTTTGACGTATCCCAAACCGCTATTCAATTGAAATTTGACGGTTTAATGATAGAAACCCACAGGGATCCTGAAAATGCATGGAGTGATGCCGCTCAGCAAATTACACCCGATACCTTAAAAAATATAGTTAATCGTCTGGAAATACCCAAAGACAAAGCCTTTGACCCCGCTTTGCTTAAATCCCTAGCTGATTTACGAGAAGAAATTGATGAATTGGATAAAGAACTGGTGGAAATTATTTACCAAAGAGAAGAGAAAACCCGTGAAATAGCCGGATTAAAATGGAAAGAAAACATATCTATTTATCAAAAAGAACGTTGGTTGGATATTTTGAATAAAGCCCGAAAAAACTCTCTTAACAAAGGTATAGACAGGAAATTTATAGAACAATTGTACAGAATTCTTCATCAAGAGAGTTTAAAGATTCAACATCAGGTTTTTAATGAAGAAAACAAAAAGAAAAGGTAGTTTTTGTATCTTTACTCAATAGTAAGTAAACTTATGAAAGGAGTAGTATATAAATCTACCGGAAGCCGATATGATGTAAAAAACGAAAAAGGAGAGAAGCATCTTTGTCGCATCAGAGGAAAATTTCGCATCCAGGGTATTAAAACCACTAATCCTGTTGCTGTGGGTGACCATGTGGAATATGAAATAGAACCGGGAAAAGATATGGGAGTAATTACCCGAATATATCCCAGAAAAAACTATTTATTGCGCAAATCTATAAATCTTTCCAAACAATACCATATTTTGGCTTCCAATATTGATCAGGTATTTGTAGTGGCTCCTTTACTGGCTCCAGAAACGACAACAGCTTTTATAGACCGTATTCTTGTTACTGCCGAAGCTTATGATATTCCTGCCATTATTTTGATTAATAAAATCGACTTGTTAAAGGATGATACCGATTTGATTCAAAAGAAAGAAGAATTGAAAAGTATTTATGAAAAAGCCGGCTATCCCGTTATGGAAGTTTCTGCAAAAACAGGTTATAATATAGATAAACTCAAAGATTTAATGAAAAACAAAGTGTCTATGTTTACAGGACACTCCGGTGCAGGAAAATCATCTTTAATCAATGCAGTGGATCCCAAAATGAATATCAAAACTGCTGAAATTTCACAAACTCATAAACAAGGAAAACATACCACTACATTTGCTGAAATGCATGATTTGGATTTTGGCGGTCAAATTATTGATACTCCGGGAATAAGAGGCTTTGGTGTAATCGATATGGAACCCGGAGAGATAGACAGTTATTTTCCTGAAATTTTCCAAAAAAAGCCCGATTGTAAATTTAATAACTGCAAACATATCAATGAACCCGGCTGTGCCGTAGTACCTGCTGTAAAAGCAGGAGAAATTCCTCTTTCGAGATATAAATCCTATTTACAAATCCTTGAAGAAGTGGAAAACAAAGGAGGAAATCATTTCCGTACAAAAAAAATATAGCTTGTTACCATTATTTTTATATATTTTGTTTTAATTTAGCAAATCTGAAAACTAATGAGATATGATTGCAAAAAAGAAACAAAAGAATTGGAATGAGATAAAGACGAATGATTCATGGCAGATTTTCAAAGTCATGTCAGAATTTGTGGAAGGCTTTGAAAAAATGAATAAAATCGGTCCTTCTGTTACCATTTTTGGCTCTGCACGAACCAAAAAAGATACAAAACATTATAAATTAGCCCAGAAAATAGCCAAAAAATTAGCCAAAGAAGGTTTTGGTATTATTACCGGAGGAGGCCCCGGCATTATGGAAGCAGCCAATAAAGGAGCCCAAAAAGGAGGAGGAGCTTCGGCGGGTTTGAATATCGTTTTGCCTTTTGAGCAAGAAGCTAATCCATATATCGACCCTGATAAATTGGTAGATTTCAAGTATTTCTTTGTGCGTAAAGTAATGTTTGTCAAATATGCACAAGCTTTTGTGGTTTTACCCGGAGGATTTGGAACTTTGGATGAGCTTTTTGAAGCCTTGACTTTAATCCAAACCAAGAAAATTGATAAGTTTCCCGTAATTTTAGTCGATACGAATTTTTGGAAAGGCTTGATAGATTGGTTAAGGGAAAAACTTCAGAAAGAATACCAGTACATCGGTCCCGATGATCTCGACTTGATTCATCTTACGGATGACCCCGATGAAGTGGTAAACATTATCAAAGAATTTTATAAAAAACGAAGCCTCAGACCTAATTTTTAGTTTTTGCTAAATGAAGAAAAAATTATTTTTTAAGCTCCTGTTATTTTGGAGCTTTTTATCTGTTTATGGTCAAACCACGATAAAGGTCATGACCTATAATCTTTTAAAATTTCCCAATGGTGTTACGGGAGTAGACCGTAAAGTGGATTTGCGTTATATCTTGCAAGAATATCAACCGGATATTTTTTCTGTTTGTGAATTGCAGGATGAAACTGGTGCGAATACCATTTTGGATTATTGTTTGCAGACACAAGACAATAAATATTCAGCGGCGGTTTTTGAATATAATCATTCCGGCTACTACCAAGATCTAAATAATATGCTCTATTATAACAATCAAAAATTCGATTTGGTTAATCAAACTTATATTCTTACCTATTTGCGAGATATTAACCGCTATACTTTAAAATTACTCACACCGGATCATGAGGAAAATCCTATATTTATAGAAGTATATGTGGCACATCTCAAAGCGAGTTCCGGAGAAGATAATGAAGACAAACGATTGGATATGGTAGAAGATTTTATCGCCGATTTAAATAGTATTCCTTCCGATCACTTTGTCATCTTTACAGGAGATTTTAATATGTACACTTCTGCCGAGCCGGCCTATCAAAAAATTATCGATTCTCAAAATCCCATTATTATGAAAGATCCTTTGTTGGATTCAGGTATTGGAAATTGGGATAATAGCAGGGATTTTGAAGCACAGCATACACAATCTACACATACCGTTTCCGAAAACGATTATGTGGGAGGAGGACTTGATGACCGCTTCGATTTTATCTTTTTGTCAGAAAACTTTTTTTCTTCTCCGGATTTATCTTATTCTCTCAACACATATATTCCTTTTGGCAATAATGGGAATTGCTTTAATAAACGTATTAATGATACTTCATGTACGGGAACCTTTAGTTTAGAGACACGTAATCATTTATACAATATGAGTGATCATCTGCCGATCACTTTGGAATTGGAAACCACATCCACTCTCGCGGTAGAAGATTTTCTTTCTAACCCCCAAATTTATATCAATGAAGGAAACCCCGTAGGCTCTTTTATTAGTTTTAATGGCGGAATTGATACCGATACGGTTCTAACAATATATGATATTTCTGGAAAACAAATTCTGAAAATTTCTCATTATATAAAGAATAGTACTTTATCTTTGGAAACCTTAAAACCCGGAATTTATTTTGCAAAATTTGATACAAAAAATACTACAAAATTATTGCGTTTTATCAAAAGCTGATTTTTGGTATGCCTTTCTATTTCTGTGGCTTTCTCATTCCATTAATGGACAATCTAATGAGGTGTGGTCACAAAACATTGAAATGCAGAAGGATACATTATCCGGTTTTGTAAAAATCAAACAACAAATTAAACTCTCCAAACCAACCGAATCCGATACATTATCATTTTACGGATGGGCGAATGCTTTTTTGTCAAATGAGGCTGCTTTGAACAAACGCATGCTCGAAAACTATAAATTGGATTTACATTTCACGTCCAAATCCAAACGGGGGCAAATTTATATTGACTCTGTTTTTGTCAATAAAAATAAAATTACCGGATATAAATACCGCGATTTACATAAAGATATTTTACAAGTTCCGGTTAATACTCGTCAGGACAGCCTCTGCATAGAGTTTTATTATAGACTTCAATTGCCCAAAAATAAATTTACGGGCTATGGAATAGGCAAGAATGGGATCTTATTAAAGGATTTTTATTGGGTTCCTCTCACAGATACCTTAAAATCTTATCATCAACTTAATTTGGATGATCTTCCGGAAAGCAAAAGCCTTTTCCGTTTTAAAGTTAAAAATTTTGAGAAGGACCAAAAAATTTATACAAATTTCAATTCCGGAGATTCCTTAAATAAACTTCAAAACCATTTGGAAATATATATAACCCAAAAAGCTTTGGATACTTTTTCTTTTTCAGATAAAAAACTTTTTATATATCCTTTTTATTCCAAAAAAGTATCTGCCAAACAAAAGCAAATGCTCATTAATAAAATAATGGGTTATATGGAAGAAATTCTGGGAAGTTATCCCGGAAAAACCATTATTATAACAGAGTCCGACCTCAAAAATCATCCTTTATACGGTCCCGATTGGCTGCCGGATTTCATTAATCCTTTTGACACTTCTCTCCTTTGGGAGTTAAAAATATTACATCAGATATCCCATAAATATGCTGCTGAAATGCAGGTCGACAAACGCAAGAATCCTTGGCTGTACTTTGCCATTGCCTCTTTTGCCGAATATAACTATGTCAAAAGATTTTATAAAAATTTGAGTTTGACGGGAAATCTTTCCCATCATAAATTATTTCGGTATTATTATATTACCCAAGCTCCATATGCAGAAAAATTCCCTTTTTTATATTTATATATGGCGCGAATCAACAAAGATCAAGCTTTGACAACTTCGTTGGATTCCTTATCAAATTTCAATAAAGAAGCCGCTAATCCTGCTAAAATGGCATTGGGAATGGAAATGCTGAAAAACGAGAGAAATGAAGATGATTATTATAAACAATTTAAGGAAACCTACCGGCTATCCTTACAGGACTCTTTGTCCCCGCATGTTTTCTCAAATCTTTTTGGCCTTTCCTCCGAACATTGGTTTCATCAATACCTGCAAACCCGGAAAAAATATGATTATTCCTTAAAAATCATTAAAAAAGAAAAAGAAAAATTATATCTAAAAATAAAAAACAAGCAAAAAGAGAAAATGCCATTGCAAATATTTGCAGTCGGTAAATCAGGTGTGCAAAAAATTAAAAATTTGCCTCCGATATCCCATGACACCATTATCACAGTCAAAAGAAAACCGAAATGGGAGTACATCGGAATCAATTATTATAATCAATATCCTGAAATCCAAATACGTAACAACTATGTAAAAATTCACTCCTTATTCTTGCATAAACCACTCCAAATCCGATTATTTCGTGACTTGGAAAATCCTTTAAGAAATCAAATTTTCATTAATCCTTATTTTCAATATAATTATTATGACGGAGTAATTTTAGGGACACAAATATATAATCAGGGAATTTTGCATAATCATTTTTCTTATGCACTTTCGCCTAGTTTTTCAACCAAAGCAAAGAAGTTATCGGGAAGTTTTTCCCTTTCCAATACACATTATTTTGATAATCTGAACCCTTTTTCCATAAAATATGGATTGGCAGGGAGTTATTATCATTATAATTTTGATTTAAGTTATACCAAATTAAATCCTTTTGTTGCGGTTGAATTCCATAGTCCTAATCTGAGAGATAGAAATAGTAGTAAGCTCACATTGGGCTATATGTATATTAATAAAGAAATGGAAGGAGGGATAAAAACTCCTGACTCTTATTATAAGGTAGCGGATCTTAATTTCCATTTAAAAAAAATTAATGTCATTTTGGATCGCTTTTTCAAAGCCGATTTACAATTGGCTTCTTCATTCGGTAAACTTTCCACAAGTTACAGAATCCGTTGGCTAACAAATAAAACACGTCAAATGGATATACGTTTTTTTGCAGGTACTTTCTTATATAATCATACCGGTTCCGATTATTTTTCTTTTGCTCTGGATCGTCCCACCGATTATTTGTTTCAATATAATTATTATGGAAGATCGGAGACTTCAGGTTTGTTTCACCAACAATTTATATGGGCAGAAGGAGGCTTTAAAACCTTTTTTGACGATCAATATGCCAACCAATGGTTAGTAAGTAACAATATCAATCTGGGAATATGGAAATGGTTTAATGTTTATGGTGATTTTGCTTATAAGAAAAATAAATATGAATCTCCCCGTTTTTATTGTGATAGCGGATTGAGAATTAATTTTGTACAAGATTATTTCGAAATCTTTTTTCCGATGTACTCATCAAAAGGTTTTGAACCCGGGCAAGGTGATTATTTGCAAAAAATCCGTTTGGTTTTCACCATTGATCTCCCGCGATTGCAAAAAATGTTTACCCGTGGATGGTATTAAGCAATCATTTTCAGGTATTCCTCTTCACTAAGAACGGGTATGCCTAATTTTTTTGCTTTTTCCATTTTGCTTGGTCCCGGTTTTTCTCCTGCTAATAAATAATCGGTATTTTTACTTACAGAGCTTACAACTTTCCCTCCGTTTTCTTCAATGCTTTTTTTGAGCTCATCCCGAGAGAAGTGCTCAAATGTTCCGGATATCACAAATTTTTTCCCTTGTAATTTATTACTTTTCGGCAGCTCGTCTTCTGTTAATTCAAAATGTAATCCTTTTTCCCGCAAACGATTGATGATATCCAGGTTCTTAGGGTTTTCAAAAAATTCTTTGATACTCTGGGCTGTTTTTTCCCCGATATCACCCACTTTTTCAAGTTCTTCAGGTGTGGCATTCATCAAGGCATCCAAGCTTTTAAAATGTCTGGCCAATTTTTTTGCAGTCGTTTCTCCCACATGGCGTATTCCCAAAGCATATAATACTTTTTCAAAAGTTTGACTTTTTGACTTTTCAATACTGTTAATTATATTATCAGCCGATTTTTCTCCCAGGCGTTCCAGAGGGATGAGATCTTCTTTTTTAAGGTCATAAAGATCAGCCACATTATGAATCAAGCCTTTTTCCAATAATAAATCAATAGTTTCGGGTCCTAAGCCTTCAATATCCATTGCTTTCCGGCTAACAAAATGTTTGATTTTTTCTTTGATTTGCGGAAGACAATTATCCGATTCCACACAAAAATAATCGGCACCGATTTTTACCAAAGGAGTATCGCAAACCGGGCATTTTTTTACAAATTCGATGGGTTTGGCATCCGGTTTCCTCTTGGACTTTTCCACTTCCACCACTTGCGGAATAACCTCTCCGGCTTTCTCTACATATACATAATCTCCTTCATGTAAATCGAGCTTTTTGATATTGTCTTCATTGTGTAAAGTAGCTCTTCTAACTATACTTCCACCCAATTCCACCGGTTCCAAATTGGCCACCGGAGTGACTTTTCCGGTTCTCCCTACTTGAAAATCTACTGATTTTAAACGGGTGAGTTTTCTTTCTGCGGGAAATTTGTAGGCCATCGCCCATCGAGGAGCTTTTGCCGTATAGCCCAATTTTTTTTGCACATCAAACTCATTTACTTTGATGACCACTCCATCTGTATCATAGGGAAAATCAAATCTTTTTACTCCCCAATCCAAAATAAAATCCATTATTTCGTCAATATTCTTTGCTTTTTTATAAGCATGAGGCACAAGAAATCCCCATTCTTCTAATTTTTTTAACGCATCACATTGATTGTCAACAGGTAATTTCTCTGCAAGCATAGTATATGCAATAAAATCCAATCCGCGTTGAGCGACAATTTTGCTGTCTAACTGTTTTAAAGTTCCCGCTGCCAGATTTCGAGCGTTCATATAAGTATCTTTGCCTTCTTCCTCTTGTCTTTTATTGATTTTTTGGAATTTTTCACGAGCAATCATCGCTTCTCCCCGAACATATAATTCCTCGGGATAATCATTTCCTTTTAAAACAAGCGGCAATGTTCGAATGGTACGGGCATTTTGAGTCACATCATCTCCATAAATGCCATCTCCTCGTGTGAGAGATTGCACCAATCTACCATTGACATATTTATTACTCAGTGAAACCCCGTCATATTTCAATTCCACACAAAAAGTAAAATCATCATTTACTAATCTTTTAATTCGTTTTATCCAATCTTTTAAATCATCAATATTATATGATTTTTCAAGAGAAAGCATAGGGTATTTATGCTTGACGGTCTTAAAACCTTTTACAGGTTCACCGCCTACTCGTTTGGTAGGAGAGTTGGGATCATCAAACTCGGGAAATTCTTTTTCCAGTTTTTCCAATTCTTCCAATAATTTATCGTACTCATAATCGGAGATGGTCGGTTTTGCCAAAACATAATATCTGTAATTGGCTTCATTTAATATTTTTCTGAGCTCCTCAATTCTCTTTTTGGCTTGTTCTTTGGTCATAATGGGCTTATTTGGTTAAAATAATGGGCATTTTAAAATAAAAATCAATCTTTTTCTCCGCTTTTACAGCCGGAGAGAAAAGAGGGACTTTTTTTGTGATTTCATATAAAACCGAGTCGGTTTTTGTAGAAAAAACACTGTCGGAATGTTTGATTTGATCAATGGAGATAGCTCCTATTGTATCTATTTTCATCCGGAGTATAATGCTGTCTTCTTGATTGGAAATAGCGGCACCATATTCATGAGTGAGTTGATAATGATACAATATATTTAGTTTTTCACTCATACACTTCCATTTTTCTTCATTAGAAAGATTCTTATCGCAATTTTCAAAAACGGGATAGATAAGAGTTCCGTTTTCATTTTGTATTTTCTGGGAAGCAGGTGTACAAAAAGAAAGAAAAAGAAAAAAGAAACCAAGAAGAATTTTATTCATCGGTTTTTATTTTTACAAAGATAAATATACATAATTTTTCTCGAATGTATCACAGAGTAAAAACTTTGATTTTATTTTTTCAGGCTGCAAATTAAAATGTAAATTTGCTCACGGAATAAAAATATGGGATGTAGTGGAAATTATACGAGAGAATAAAAAAATAGATACTCCTGTTGTTTTAACGATAGGTTCTTTTGACGGTGTACATATAGGTCATCGTGGGATGATACACCAGTTAAAAGAATTGGCCGAAAATAATAATTATAAAACGGCTGTTTTAAGTTTTGTTCCGCACCCTAAAAAATATTTTGATAAAGAAGGAAATTTAAAATTGCTTACAACGGATAAGGAAAAGGCTGAGTTGTTGGAAAAAACCGGAATAGATTATCTGATTCTTGAAAATTTTGATGAAAAATTTGCCTCTCAGGAACCCGAGGAATTCATTAAAAAATTGAAAGATCAATATGGAATGAAAATTTTACTGATGGGATATGATCATCATTTTGGAAAAGACAGAAAGGGAAATTATTCTTATATACGTTCATTAGCTCCCCAAATGGATTTTGAAACCGAAATAATTAAACCGGTTTTGTATGAAGGCGTGCCGGTTAGTTCCAGTCTTATCAGAAAATTAATTGAAGAAGGAAAGATTGAAAAAGCCGATAAACTTCTGGGCTATCCTTATTTTATCAGGGGAATAGTAGTTTCGGGGAACCGGATTGGCAATAAATTGGGTTTTCCTACTGCCAATATACAAATCGATTCCTCAGATAAATTATGGCCCAAACAAGGAGTTTATATTGTGAAATCCCCCATAGACGGACAAGAAGTCTTTGGAATGATGAATATAGGTGTACGTCCTACCATTGACGGCAAAAAACAAATTATGGAAGTGCATTTTTTTGATTTTGATAAAAATTTATATGGAAAAGATTTGCAAATTGAATTTTTAAAGCGTTTACGTCCCGAAAAAAAATTCAATTCCTTAGAGGCATTGACAAATCAGCTTAAAGAAGACAAAAAGAAGAGTTTGGAATGGATAAAAACACAAAAGGAAAAAATCTCTTCAAATTCTTGACATTGGCATTAAATTTGTAGTATTTTTGCAAACAAATCTGGGGTCGACTGGATTTGACAGCAAGGTTCATTGACATGTAAGCATGCCGAGCGCTGATGCACAGCTCGTAAATCTCATGCATCAAGAACAATAAACGGCGAAAATAACTTCGCTCTTGCTGCTTAATCCCGAAGTATAGTACGGATTAAGCCACGTCCCAACAAGGTTGGGAGGCAAGAAGTCCCTCGGAAGCCTTGACTTACGGCGTCCGGCTTAGGGGCTTCGTAAAAGTAAGTCTAGGAAATAGTTGGCTTCAAACTGTTTCCGAAATCTTTGAAGCTAAGCTTTGAGTAGCCTGTTTGTGGGCAGCTCAAAGTCGAAAATCCAAACACAAACTAAGCATGTAGAAAGCATGGCAATGACTTGTTTGGACGAGGGTTCGATTCCCTCCGACTCCACAAAATAAAAAGACTGCCAATCCGGCAGTCTTTTTTGTTGAATTTTATTCTGTATTTTATTTAGTCCTCTTCTTTTTCTTCCTGCATTTTATTATACTCTTCTTCCTGCTCTTTTTTCCAGTCCAAATAGTCTTTTAACAAACCCGTATCAGATAGTAGATTATACCATTGAAATACTTTTTTAATGTGAGAAGGATAAACACGGTCTTCATCAAATTCAGGAAGTATTTCACGAAATTCTTTTTCTAATTCCGCCTTGGGAGATTTATGAGAAATGCTTTGTTCAAAATTGTTTTTTTGTGCCATCGTGTCAAAAACTTTCCATAAAGGAATTTCTTCATTATAAGTATAAATGGCAATCTCATCCAAGGCTGAGATTGAGGTAAAAGGAACCATTACCCGTTTTTTGTCAGTCAATGATTCGGCTACCACTCCTGATTTTGTCGAGGTAAGAAGTTTATACAATCCCGGTTTCCCTGCTACACTAATAATCCTTGTGTCTTTCATTTTTGTCTTTTTATGTTTATCTTTGAGAATAATTTTTTACAAATATAAAATGAAATTTCTATACATTTTTCTCTTTCCATTAATTTTTATTTCTTGCGGAAAAAAGACAGATGTCAAAGTACCGCTTAATGATAATCCCGGTATTCATGAAATATGGGACAATTCGCCGGTTTATATTTTATTAAAAGTAGAAGGAAATGATACGATAGCCGATTTGAAATTAGGGCAAACTATTTCTTCAACAGATTGGTTGGTTGCGGTTGACAGAAGATTGAAAATGAAAGATTTGGTAAAACCCTTGCAAAAAATTCTGAAAAAAAGGCATAAAAAAAGTATACATTCTGATGGAACCAAAAAGGCTTATTTTACTTATATGGACACTTTGCAAAAAAAAGTTTCCTTTGTGGATTTTGATAGCATAGAAATAATGCCGTTGATCTATACTTCCGGAAGCTATTTTAAAAAATACTTCAAAACCGATGCCCAATTTAATAAAACACATATTACCGTTTCCCCCGGTAAGTTGGTTATTAATGATACCATTCAACTCAACGAGCCCATCGATAAGGTAAAATTATTGAATGTTTATTTGCGCCATATTGTGCATAAGATGGATGAAAAAAGAAACGGTGTATATTTAAATTTTGATCAAAATATATCTTTTGACAGGTTTTTGAATTATTATTCGTTTTTTAAAAACAACCCACCCCCCAAAGGAGAGATAAACCAAAGAATTTTTATCTTTGAATAAGATTAAAAAAATATGTTAGACTTTATTCATTTCCGAATTGTTGATGTCGTAGACATTTTATTGGTTGCTTTATTGTTGTATTATTTTTATAAATTGATTAAAGGTACGGTTGCTATTAATATTTTCTTTGGGATTGCCATTCTTTATTTTATATGGTTATTGACTCGGATAATGGACATGCGAATGCTTTCAGAATTGCTGGGAAAATTTCTCGGTCTGGGAGTGCTGGCACTTATCATTGTCTTTCAACAGGAAATCAGACGTTTTTTATTGATGATCGGGTCAACTAAATTTAGTCCTTCGGGTAATTTTATTCAAAAATTGGGCTTTAAATCAACCAATGAGGAAGAAACACCAGTGGAAGATATTGTAAAGGCTTTGAAAAAATTTGCCAAAACAAAAACCGGCGCTTTGATTATTATTGCCCGCAATTTTAATCTGGACTTTCTAAAAGCTACCGGTGATAAGATGGATATAAAAGTGAATACGCCGATTCTGGAAAGTATTTTTTTTAAAAATTCGCCTTTGCACGATGGTGCTGTTATTATAGAAGGAAATAGAATTACAGCTACGCGTACCGTCTTGCCCATTTCGGGAGATATCCATCTGCCTGAATCTTACGGTTTACGTCACCGGGCAGCTGTCAGTATCACTAAAAATACCGATGCGCTGGGTCTGGTGGTTTCTGAAGAAACAGGAAAAGTTTCTTATGTAAAAAACGGTAAATTTCTACCTTTTAAAACCTATGACGAATTAATACAGATGATCAAATACGATCTTAAATAAATCTCTTTTTATTTTCAACATTCCTTGTATTTAGCGGCCGGAAAGAGCCAAAAAAATAAAAACTTGACAAATGGGTTTCATCTTTGTATATTTGCGGGCTAATTTGTTGATTTAGATAGAAAAATAAATCAACTTCAATTAAAAATAAATATATGAAATTATCAGAATTTAATTTTGAACTTCCCCCTGAACTTTTAGCAGAATATCCTTCGGATTGCAGAGATGAAGCCAGATTGATGGTCGTGCACCGTGATACCGGTAAAATCGAACATAAACTTTTTAAAGACCTTATAGATTACTTTGATGAGGATGATGTGGTGATCCTAAACAACACAAAGGTATTCCCGGCCCGTTTATATGGAAACAAGGAAAAAACGGGAGCAAAAATAGAAGTTTTTTTATTGAGAGAATTGGATCCTGAAACCCGTCTTTGGGATGTAATGGTAGATCCTGCCCGTAAAATCAGAATCGGAAACAAATTGTTTTTTGACGATAATGAGGAGTTAGTGGCAGAAGTAATAGACAATACGACTTCCCGGGGTAGAACTTTACGTTTTCTATTTGACGGAACCTATGAGGAATTCAGAAAAAAACTGAAAGAGTTGGGACAAACTCCTCTTCCCAAATATATCAAAAGACCTCCGACAGAAGATGATGCCGAGAGATATCAAACCATTTATGCCAAACATGAAGGGGCCGTAGCCGCTCCCACTGCAGGTTTGCATTTTTCAAAACATTTGCTTAAAAAAATGGAAATCAAAGGGATTCATCTTCCCGAAATTACTTTGCACGTGGGAATAGGTACTTTTAATCCGGTAGAAGTGGAAGATTTGTCCAAACATAAAATGGATTCGGAGGAGTATTTTATCGAAGACCGGGTAGCCGAAATGGTCAATGAAGCCATAGATAAGAAAAAAAGAATTTGTGCTGTGGGTACAACAGTGATCAGAGCTTTGGAATCTTCTGTTACTGCCGAAGGCTATTTGCGACCTTTCCAAGGTTGGACAAACAAGTTTATTTTTCCTCCTTATGATTTTAAAATAGCCAATGCAATGGTGACCAATTTCCATACTCCCAAATCTACCTTATTGATGCTTACGGCAGCTTTCGGCGGATATGATTTGATTATGGAAGCCTATCAAGAAGCCATCAAAGAAAAATATAAGTTTTACTCTTATGGTGATGCAATGTTGATCTTATAAAAGAAAATATCCTATATTATTAAGCTGTTCGATTTCGGACAGCTTTTTTTTATTGATAGAAATTTTTTTCAAAAGCGCTGAACTCCTCTTTTTTCAAAATAATTCTTTTCCAAAAGGCTTTTATAAATCCCAATGCATAAGCAAAAAGCATTATAAATGAAGTAATAACGGAAAAGAAACCCGTTTTGAGTGATTTGTATTTTAAGCTGCTTACTAAAAAAATTGTCAGGAAATAAATTAAATACAGATAAAATAAATAGGGAAAATGTAAAAGAATAAGAATAATGCTTGATAGTAATCCAAAAGAAAACAGCAAAGGGAAAAAATGAACCACTTTGAGCGAATCAGGATATTTTTTATAGAGATTGATACGCGCGATCCCCGAATTGTAAATTTGTTTAAAAAATTGTTTTAAAGTATTTCTACGTTTATGATAGACATATCCGTCTTTTATAAGAGCGGTTTTGAATCCGGCTTTCATTATACGAATACTCAGGTCGATGTCTTCTCCGAATCGCATAGTTGAAAAACCTTTTGTCTTATTGAAGACTTTACGAGAAATACCCATATTAAAACTGCGGGGATGAAATTTTTCCAATTTTTCCGCTTTCCCTCTGATTCCTCCGGTAGTCAGAAAAGAAGTCATGGCAAAATCAATGGCTTTTTGCAGGGGAGTAAAAGTATCCAGCGCTTTATCAGGTCCGCCAAATGCATCCACAGGTTTTTTATTAAGAAATGTATCTATGGCTTGTAAATATTCCGGAGGGAGAATTACGTCTGAATCCAATATGATAAAAAAATTCCCCGTGGCTTTTTCCATTCCATAGTTACGACTTGGTCCCGGTCCCGTATTGTCTTTGTAAAAATAGGAAATATTCAGTTTATCCATATAGCCGTTTACTACGCTTTGCGCTTTGATAGAGGATCCGTCTTCTACTATAATCACTTCAAAGTCCGTATAAGTTTGTTTGGTCAGACTATCGAGCAATTCAGCGGTTTCTCCGGGACGATTATAGACAGGAACGATAATGGAGTAGGAGGGAATACTATTTTTCTTTTTTGGGTTCAAATTCAATGGATGTAGAGTTGACACAATATCTTTTACCTGTAGTTTCTGCCGGTCCATCATCAAAAATATGTCCCAGATGTCCTCCGCAGTTGGCACAAATAATTTCGGTTCTTACCATATTATGGCTATAATCGGATTGAAATATAATGGCACCTTCAATTGCATTGTCAAAGGAAGGCCAACCGCAATTGCTTTCGTATTTATTATCCGAATGGAACAATGGTGCTCCGCAACCTGCGCAACGATAAATACCATCGTCAAAATGGTAAGTATACTTTCCGGTACCCGGTAAATCGGTTCCTTTTTTTCGTAAGATATAAAATTGTTGAGGAGTGAGAACTTTTTCCCATTCTTCATCCGGTTTATTTATTTTTGGTTTCATCTTTTTCACTCGATTTCGGTTTACTGATTGTTTGTTGTTTTGTGCATTACTGCATGCCGACAGGCTCACAAATATAATCAACAAATAGATTTTATGTATCACAGTAATGTTTTTTTCTTGATAATATTTCGCAGTCTCTACCAAATTTGAAACACTTCGAAAAATATTTCTTTTTCGGCCGGCACAAGATTTCCTTTATATATAAGGTAGTTCGGTGTGTCGGTCAACTCACTTTTTTCTTCCGAATTAAAATTTCCAAATTCCTTCTTTCCGCCTGCAATGGCTGATATCCATTCTATTTTCTTACATTCTCTCCGGTACTTCAATTCCTAAAAGTTGGAAAGCATTTTTGATGGTTTCTCCCACTTTTTTGGATAAAAGCACTCTGAAATTTCTTTCATTCTCGTCTTGTG
>JAMOVT010000011.1 GCA_027061855.1 Flavobacteriales bacterium | reverse complement strand
ATATCCATTCTATTTTCTTACATTCTCTCCGGTACTTCAATTCCTAAAAGTTGGAAAGCATTTTTGATGGTTTCTCCCACTTTTTTGGATAAAAGCACTCTGAAATTTCTTTCATTCTCGTCTTGTGCAGCCAAAATAGGTACCGATTGATAGAACGAATTATAGAGTTTTACCAATTCATAATCATAATTGGCGATAATTCCGGGATTTTGTTGAAGGGCCGCATTTTGAATGGTTTCGGAAAACAAAGCCAATTGTTTTAAAATTTCTTTTTCTTTCGGATGTAATTGGATTTTATCCCAATTTATTTCAGAAATATCTCCGGCTTTTCTCAAAATAGACTGTATACGGGCATACGTATATTGAATAAAAGGTCCTGTATTTCCTTGGAAGTCGATAGATTTTTTCGGGTCAAATAAAATGGTTCTTTTGGGATCTACTTTTAGAATAAAATATTTTAAAGCACCTAAGCCTATAATTTTGTATAAGCGCTCTTTTTCTTCTTCTGAATAGCCTTCCAGTTTTCCTAATTCTTTTGAAATTTCACGGGCTGTATTGGTCATTTCTTCCATTAAATCGTCAGCATCAACTACTGTTCCTTCGCGTGATTTCATTTTTCCTTCGGGAAGTTCCACCATTCCATAGGAGAGGTGATACAGTTTATCAGCCCATTCATACCCTAATTTTTTCAGAATAAGAAATAATACTTGAAAGTGATAATCCTGTTCATTACCTACTACATAGATATGGCTGTCGATATCAAAATCTTGAAAACGTTTGATCGCTGTTCCCAAATCTTGAGTAATATATACGGATGTACCGTCGGCACGCAAAACCAATTTTTCATCCAGACCTTCATCGGATAAATCCGCCCATACAGAGCCGTCTTCTTTTTTATAAAAAACACCTTTTTTGAGTCCTTCTTCGACTACTTCTTTCCCGAGAATATAAGTATCGCTTTCGTAATAATTTTTATCAAAGCTGATGCCCAGATTTTTATAAGTTTCTTCAAAACCTTTATAAACCCAGCCGTTCATCTTTTTCCACAGTTCCATTACTTCGGGGTCTTTCTTTTCCCATTTTCTGAGCATTTCCTGTGCTTCAAGCAGAATAGGAGCTTGTTTTTTTGCTTCTTCTTCCGTCAACCCTTTTTCCATTAATTCCCGAATCTGCTTTTTGTATTCACGGTCAAATTTTACATAATATTTTCCGGCCAATTTATCACCTTTTAAACCTCCGCTTTCGGGAGTTTCCCCCTCTCCGAATTTTTGCCACGCCAACATGGATTTACAAATATGGATTCCCCGGTCATTGATAATCTGTGTCTTGATTACCGGCTTTCCCGTGGCTTTATATATTTCGCTGATACTGTGTCCCAATAAGTTATTACGGATATGTCCCAAATGCAAAGGCTTGTTGGTATTGGGAGAAGAATATTCGACCATTAAAGATTTTGTAGAAGTATCGGTGGGTGTAAACCCAAAATCGGAATTTTTTGCGATTTCTTGTAAGAAATTTTTGTAGTAATCTTCATTTATTTCTATATTTAAAAAACCACCTACCACATTATAATCTTTGATTTCTCCTGTATTATTTTTTAAATATTCTCCGATTTGCTCTGCCACTTCTTGGGGCTTTTTTCGAAGCATTTTTAAGTAAGGAAACACAACAAAAGTAATATCTCCGGCAAAGTCCTTTTTGGTAGCTTGAAGTTCCGGCAAGTCTATATCCGATTGATAGAGTTCTTTAAAAGCTTTTTGAATGTTTTCTTGTATTTTTTTCTCCAAATTCATAATCCGTTTGTTTATCAATGCAAAGGTAAGTAAAAATAAACTTTTCGATAGAAAAAAAGCCGCAGAAAAGCGGCTTGAAATTTATTGAAATATCAGCGGTAATTTATACCTGATATCAATGGGTTTTCCTTCTTTTTCAGCAGGTTTTACCGGAGGGATTTTGGATAATACCCGAAGTAATTCCATTTTTAATTTTTTATTTTCGGTTTTGATTTCATTGATTTCTATTATTCCATCACGTGTAATGGTAAATTCGGTTTCGATAATTACCGGTTTTTCTTTGATGTTTGAAAGTTCGGATGGATTGAAATTTTGCCCGATAAGGTTCAATATTTGTTCTCTCATACAACTCATTTTTTCATTTGATTGTTCACATCCGGGATAAACCGGCGGAGTGATTTCTGCAAGTTCCTGAGAAAATAAGATTTGCGTACCGGTTACAAAAAACAGAAAAATTAAAAGTTTATTTCTCATCGTTTTCTTCTTTGTTTTTCTCGATTTTTTCTTTTTCGTCAAGATTTTTTTTCTCTTCCTTTTCTTCGCTATTTTTTTCTTTTTTCACCGGTTTTTTTTCTTCTTTTTCCGCTTGTTGGTTTGCTTTTTCTTCTTTCTTTATAGCTTTGATTTGCGGGTTTCCTTTTAACTCCAAGCTTTTTGTGGCCTCAATAATCACGCGTACCAACTTTTTAAGCGAATCTTCAATATCTTTGGCTTCCAATAACAACCCGAGGTATAAACGCGAATTCTTCGACCCGCAAGTTCCTTCTTGAATACATTGTACTTGATGATTAATGGCTTCTTCCAATATGCGATCCAAACTACTCGTTTTGTAAACAAATTTCAATTTGGATAAATCTCTGTTATTTAAAGCCATTTGCATATTATTCATAAACTTTACCATTTCATCGCGCAATCTTTGAAGATCTAGAATTTGCTGTTTGGTAAGCGGTGTATGAGTATTATCTACATATTCTTTTGAGGATTTTGAGACATAATGGATGGATTGTATCAAATCTTGAATCTTATCCATCAATTTTATATAATTGCTACTGATTACCAGATCTTTACCGGAATAAGATTTAATGATATAATAAAGCTTGTCTTTAAGCTTATTCCCTTGCTTGTAAATTTTCTTTACATTTTTGTCATTTTTCTTTAACAAATCCAAGTCATATTTAGTTAATCCTTCAACCGTATTATCAAATAATTTATTGATATACCCGATTACTTTATTGATATTTGATAAACTCTCATTGATTAAAATTTCGGTAGTTTTTTGCTCATCCAGTTGGATATTTTCGTTATGAACATCAAAAAGTTCTTCTTTTTCTTCTTCTACTTCTTTTTTATGTCTTTTTGCCGAAAGATAAAGCATTATTAATTCTCCTATGAAAAATAATATCGCTAAATAGAATCCGAATTTGTAGATTAAAACGGCAAAAGTAAAGGATATAAAAAAGGCGGAAAAGGCAGTCAAAAACCACCCGGCAATCACACTGAATACACCGGCAATCCGGTAAACGGCACTTTCACGTCCCCAAGCTCTATCCGCCAAGGAAGCTCCCATTGCCACCATAAAAGTTACATAAGTAGTAGAAAGAGGAAGTTTCATGGAAGTGGCAATGGAAATTAAAATAGCCGCTACCAAAAGATTTACGGAAGCACGAATGACATCAAACTCGGGAATATCTTCTCTTTTTTTAATTTGTATGGCAGGAGTTCTGAAACGGCTGTCAATCCAAATACGGGTTGATTCGGGAATAAGCGTACTAAAAGCTTTATTTGTGGCAATAGCTCCTTTTACAACCGCACGAGAAACAGGTGTAGCTTGAAAACGTTCCTCTATTTCACCTTGTGCGGAAAGGTCGATAGCCGTTTTTGCCACTTTTTTTGCTTTGCTGGAAAGCCAGAGAGTAGCGACCATAATGATGGCAGCTCCTATAAGAAAAAACATGGGAGTCGGCACTTTTTTTCCTAAAACATCCATCATAAATTGGTCTGCGGGAACACCGGAATGAATCCAAGCCGTATATGAATTGTAGCCGGCAATGGGAACTCCGATAAAGTTCACCAAGTCGTTTCCTGCAAAGGCAAGTGCCAAGGAGAAGGTTCCGAGTAAAATAATCAAGTGTAAAACATTTATTTTAAACACCTTCAATAAAATATAGGAAACAATCGTCCAGAAAATCAAACTTCCCGTTATAATCATCGGTGTATAATCATGGATATAAGGTTTAATATCCGAATAAAAATCCGTTCCTTTCAAACCTTTTAAGATGATAAAATATGTAATAGCAGCAAATGAAATTCCTGCAAAAACAGAAGTGGAAAACAGTTGTTTTTTGACATCAAACTGAAAGCTGAAAACCAAACGGGATATATACATCACAATGGCTCCCACCGAAAAAGCTATCACAACCGATAAAAGAATTCCGGAGATAATTTTTAATGCACTTGCTGTATTAATATATTGTACAATCGCTCCTAAATCTTCTTTATTATGAAGGGTTTTCATCAAACCTACACCAACTGCCGCTCCTAACAGATCAAACACAATAGAAACCGTCGTGGAAGTCGGCATTCCCAAGGTGTTAAAAATATCCAACAATAAAATGTCTGCAAGCATTACCGCCAGAAAGATGACCATAATATCATTGAAAGTGAAATGGCCGGGATTGAAAATCCCCTTACGTGCTACTTCCATCATGCCGCTGGAAAAAACCGCCCCGATAAATATACCAAGACTGGCGGTAATCATAATGGTTTTGAAGGAAAATATTTTTGAACCGATGGCAGAGTTCAAAAAATTAATGGCATCGTTACTAACACCTACGATAAGGTCAATAACGGCAAGAATCAAGAGAATGATGATGAGAATAAAATAAATGTCCATAGTTATTTTTTAGATTCGGTCAAATTTATTAAAAAAGTGAGTAAGGATGATATTATACCTAAATTTTACAATTTATTTACACTCATTAAGAAAAGTATGTAATTTTTGAGTAGGCAATCCCATGATATTATAAAAAGAACCTTTTATTTTTTTAACTCCGATCAAGCCGATCCATTCTTGAATGCCATAACCGCCGGCTTTATCAAAAGGTTTGTATTTGCTCACATAATAATCGATTTCTTTTTGAGTAAGATCTTTAAAATATACTTCGGTAAGGTCGGAAAAAGTGATTAAATCGTTTTTACAACGTAAACAAACACCGGTAATTACTTCATGTTTACGACCCGAAAGCGTATTCAGCATTTTTTTTGCCTGTGTTTTGTTTTTAGGTTTTCCCAATATCATACCTTTTAAAACAACAATTGTATCGGCAGTGATAAGGATTTCGTCTTTTTTGACTTTTCCATATGACAAAGATTTTTGCAAGGCCAGATATTCCGGTAGTTCATACGGAGGAAAATCCTCGGGGAAGACTTCTTCAAAATCCAATTCGACAGTCTTAAAACGAATGTCCATTTTTTTTAATAGTTCTTTTCTGCGAGGGGACTGACTTCCCAATAAGATTTTTTTTCCCATTTTTTTTGATTGATTTTTTGTGAGTGTAAAAATAAAAAAATATCCTTTTGTTCCGGGATTTATTTTTTTAGGATATCGATATACCAAAATCCTGTATCCCATGTCTTTTCCTTTTCATTGCCTGAGGAAAATTTATTTTTATCTTCTTTGGTGCATTTTTTATATTTTTTAAATACAATCTCTCCTTTTTTCCATTCTATCGGAGAAGAAAAAAGAGGATGATCATAAACAAAACTATGAAACTCTCCGTTTTCTCCACACCAATCCACTCCTTCGGGTAAGTCATTAAGAAAGCTTCTGTCAAAAGTTCGTCCTACAAAACTTTTATCCATTTTATCCGCACTGACAGCAGTAATAACCGCTTTAATACCCGAGTCAATTATTTTTTGTGCCAATTCGCTTGTATTTTCTCCCCAAATGGGAAATCCACTGTTTAATCCCACCGCATTCATTTGTTTGATTCTGTAATTTTTTAAATCTTCGAGAAAAATATCGCCGAAATAAATGTTTGTAAAGCCTTTTGTACGAAGCTTTTTCAAATGATCGGCGGTAATCCTATTATAGTCCTCCATATTAATTTCTTCATGAAGAGGAATAATATATAATGGTATATTTAAACGTTCTGCTTGGAGTTTGAGTAATTCCAGACGACTTCCGTGCATAGAAACTCTTTCTTTGGATTGATTGATGTTGGTCAATAATAAACCGGGTTTCTTTCCGTTTTGAACTAATTTCAGCAGGCTATAAGCGGCATCCTTTCCGGTACTCCAACTCAAAATGGATTTTTTCATTCGTCAATTTTTAAAATTTCATTCCAGCGTTCGTTAAACCAACTCGCCCTGAAAATAATCATATCATGTCTTCCTCCCGGAACGGGGATGTAGGGTTCACGTATATATTTTACAGGGAATACTCTGTCGGCAGTGCCGTGAATATGCAAAAAAGGAGTTTTCGGGAAATCTTCTTGATCCCACATTAAGAAAGCTTTAATGGCCCAATCATAATATTCCGAAGGCAAGTGGTCCATATATTTTTTATATAATTTCATCTTTTGCTTAAAACGCCCGGGAAAGGAGATTTTTTCCATTACATCTATATAAGAAAGTGCTTTGGAAGGAAAAAATTTATACCATTTATAACGGAAGGCTTTTTTAAAGAAGGGAGAAAACTCCCTGTTGGTCTTGACAGTGGAAATGAGTATCAATTTTTTTACGGGAATTTGTTTGCTGATTTCCTGAATAATCATTCCTCCGAAAGAAACTCCAAGTAATACGGGATTTTTATGTTTTATTTGCTCCTTAATCAACCGGGAAGTATAATCCATTAGCCTTTCATTTTTTTCAGGAATGATAAAATGCATGGGAATTATTTTATATTCTTCGGGAAATTTAAGGTATTCAAAGATGCCGGGATTGGCAGCCATGCCGGGCATCAAATACAAGGCTTGTTTTTTCATTTCAGTCTTTGTTTTTCAATAGGGGAACAAAACGGAACAATCCGTGATCGGTTTCATGGAGTTTTCCCTTTTCATCTTTTTGAATCAATTTCATTCGTTGTTTCCCTTTTCCTACCGGAATCACCAATTTTCCTCCCGGTTTGAGCTGTTCGAGCAAAGCATCGGGGATGTAGGGAGCGGCAGCGGTTACTATAATCCGGTCAAAAGGTGCGTAAAGAGGAAGGCCTTTATAACCGTCGCCATAACCTTGGTATTTGGGCCGGTAGCCTAATTCGGCAAAGCGGTGTTTGGCTTCATTAAATAATTGCTTAATTCTTTCAATGGTATATACATTGGCTCCCATTTCCATTAAAACAGCTGCTTGGTAACCAGATCCGGTTCCGATTTCCAATACCTTCATTCCGGGTTTTACATCCAATAATTCCGTTTGATAAGCAACCGTATAAGGTTGGGAAATGGTTTGACCCGAAGCAATCGGAAAAGCTTTGTCTTCATAGGCATGAGAGGCAATACTATTGCCAAAAAACAAATGCCGAGGTACTTTGGCAATGGCTTCCAGAACCGCAGGGTCTTTGATTCCTTTTTCTTGTATTTGTTTGACCAGTTTTAAGCGTTCTCCTTTATGGTAAGGCAAATCTTGCATAGCTTTATTTTTGTGGCTTAAAAATACTTCATTTTGCACAAATAATTCGAATAAAAAATAGTAAATTTGTTTGACTCAAACAAAAAAATACAAATTATGAAAAAAATAGCCGTAATCGGAGCAGGAACCATGGGAAACGGAATCGCTCATGTTTTTGCACAATCCGGATATGAAGTGCATCTCATTGACGTTTCAAAAAATGCTTTGGAAAGAGCCATCGATACCATTACAAAAAATTTAATGCGTTTGCTCAGTAAAGAAAAAATTGATGAACAAACCAAAGAAAACACCCTTAAAAACATTCATACCTTCGACAGTTTAAAAGAAGGTGTACAGGGTGTTGATCTGGTTGTTGAAGCGGCTACCGAGAACAAAGATTTGAAATTGAAAATTTTTAAAGAACTTTCGGAATACACACCGGAGAATGTAATATTGGCCAGTAATACTTCTTCCATTTCCATTACTACTATTGCATCAGCCACTAATCGTCCCGACAAGGTAATCGGTATGCATTTTATGAATCCGGTGCCGATTATGAAACTGGTAGAAATTATCCGTGGATATTCCACTTCCGACGAAACATATAAAACCATTGAAGAACTTTCAAAAAAATTAGGTAA
>JAMOVT010000010.1 GCA_027061855.1 Flavobacteriales bacterium | reverse complement strand
CTGAATGAATTGGAAATTCCCACAGCCCGTAAATTAAATTATAGCGGAGGAATAACCCTGGAATATGAATTTTTGCAAAACCTGATGGGGATACGCACCGGAATAGAATATGCCCAAAAAGGATATAATGTGGATTTGGACAAAATGAAACAATTATACAACGATATCAAAAATATTAATGGGGATTGGAGTGTGGCGTTACAATATTTGGAATTACCTGTCAATATGTATTACAAACTGGGACCTGTAAGTATCAATATGGGGCCATATTTAGGCTATGCTTTGGGAGGTCTGGAAAAATACGATTTTGATGTATTGTATAATGACGGAACTTCGGAAGTAATTAGCGGAAGTGAGGATTTGGTTCCGGTAAACGGCGAGGTGGATGCAGATTTGGCTAATTTGGAGAATGAAGATACTCCCTTAATCAAATATTTTAATCAATTGGACATGGGAATCAATTTAGGCTTGGGTTTTAACCTGAAAGATATCCAAATCAATGTGCAATATCAACAAGGATTAACCAATTTGACTCCGGATTTAATCAATGAACCCGATTTTGACCCTGCCGATCTTATTTCCAAAAATAATGTATTGAGTGTAGAATTGATCTATTACTTTCGATTGGGGAAAAAAGGAGGATATCGCACATTAACACCCAATAGAAATTAAAAATCCCATATTTAATTATAAAAAAAGCAGGAAATTATTCCTGCTTTTTGTTTTTTTGTATTCTTTTTTAATCGTGATGATGTCCGTTGCAATCATGTCCGTCACCATGTTCATGATTGTGATTATGGTGATGATGATGGGGAACGGTATTCGGATCAATCGCTTTGAGAGTTCCGTTTATCAATTGTTGAATAGCCTCATCCGGATTTTTCTCTTCGATAATATAAGCACGAACACCCATACGAGCCAATTTATTGATTGCGCCCATTCCTATACTACCCGTCAAAAGAATTTGACTACGCAATACCTCATGATCCTCGGGATTTGTTTGAGGATTATGTAGTAAGTTATGTAAAGTTTCACTTTTATCCACTTTGATTACTTTGGCATCCTCAAGTCCGTTTTCTTCATCAATTGTATATATTTTAAAATACACGCCGTGTCCGGCATGTTCGGCAACTTTATCTCCGTTTTTATTTGTAGTTACTGCTACTTGTGCTTTCATATATAATTTTTAATTAATTAGTTGCAAAAATAAGAAATATTTTTAAGTGAGATGGTTTTTAGAAAGGAATTGGGAAATAGAAAAAAATCAGGCCTCAAAGAAAAAAAATGTATCTTTGTATCAAAGAGAATTATCAGCATGAATTATATCGTTTCGGCATTAAAATACAGACCTCGTAAATTTGAGGAAGTAGTTGGTCAACAGGCAGTTACAAATACTTTGAAGAATGCGGTAGAAAGGGATAAATTGGCCAAAGCCCTTCTTTTTACAGGTCCGCGTGGTGTTGGAAAAACTACTTGCGCGCGTATATTGGCCAGAGAAATCAATAAATCCGAAGGCCTCTCCTCAGATGAAGATTTTGCTTTTAATATTTTCGAATTGGATGCTGCGTCTAATAATTCCGTGGATGATATTCGAAACTTGATAGATCAGGTACGGATACCACCACAAACCGGAAAATACAAAGTATATATAATCGATGAGGTTCATATGCTATCGCAAGCGGCTTTCAATGCTTTTTTAAAAACTTTGGAAGAACCGCCCGCTCATGCCATTTTTATTCTCGCGACAACAGAAAAACACAAAATAATCCCGACTATTTTATCCCGGTGTCAAATATATGATTTTAAACGAATCAGTGCTTTTGATATCAAAGAGCATCTGTTAAAAATAGCCGAAAAAGAAGGAATTGAGGCCGATGAAGACGCTTTGTTTCTCATCGCTCAAAAAGCCGATGGTGCATTACGGGACGCTTTGTCTATGTTTGATAAAGTAGTCAGTTATTCCGATGGAAAAATTACCCGGCAAGTAGTATCGGAAAGTATGGCAATTTTGGATTATGATGCTTATTTCACTACTGTAGATCTGATGTTGAAAAATAATATCCCGGGTTTGCTCAATTTTTTTAACGAACTTTTGCATCAAGGCTTTGATGCCCATCAATATATCGCTGGTTTAAGTGCCCATTTGCGCGATTTACTTGTCGCCAAAGATCCGAAAACGGTAGATTTAATGGAGGTGAGCGAAAATGTGAAAAAGAAATATATAGAACAGACAAAAATTTTTCCGCTCCCCTTATTGATGAAAGCCATTGATCTTGCCATGCAGGGAGATTTGCAATACAAATTGAGTAAAAATCCGCATTTGCTTGTCGAATTAAGCTTAATGAAACTCGCTTCCTTAAATCAAACAGAGGGAGCAAAAAAAAAAGTAGCTGATATACTTCCCGCGGCATATTTTAGAAAATCACCGCAAATTATCGAGGATAAATCTATTTCGGATAAAAAATCCAATGAGAATAAAACTCTTCCTGGAAAAATAGAGAAAAAGGATAGTCCAAAGGCTGATTTACCCAAATCTCCCACACCGGCCGGAAAGACAAAAACCGGTTTGTCTCTTAAAAGTTTAAAGAAGAAGAAAAAGGAGCAGGAGGAAAGAAATCTCAACGGACAGGAATTACCCGAGGAAGAATTTATTTATGAAGCTTTTAAAACTTTATGGGATAAATATTTGGAAAATCTCCGTAAAAATCACGAGAAAAATTTATTGTCAATTTTTAATAGCGACGAACCCCGGTTGGACGGTAATTATATCTTAATGAAAGTAGCCAACCAGAGCATTAAGAATGAGATTTTACAAAATAAAGAACGTTTATTGAAATATTTACGGCAAAATCTCAACAACTACAAAATAGATTTCAAAATTGAAGTCAGTGAAGAAAAAAAACAGGAATTTGTTTATTATCCCCAAGAAAAATGGGAAAAACTGATTGAAAAATATCCTGAATTGGATATCTTAAAAAAGAAATGGGGGTTGGAGTTATAATTTAAAATAAATTTGTTCCAAATTTGGTCTTATTAATATTTGCCAAGCCTGATCATTTTTTACTTAATCAAAAAACTCGCTTTTCTTTCGTATTTTTGTGTAAATTCAAAAAAAACAAAATGAAATATACACAATCTATGTTATGTCCCGGTGCGCTTGAAGATAAGATTATCGTAGTAACCGGAGGAGGAAGCGGATTAGGAAAATCCATGTCCAAATATTTTTTGGAATTGGGAGCAAAAGTAGTTATCACTTCACGGAATATCGAGAAACTTCAAAAAGCAGCTGATGAATTAACGGAACAAACCGGTGGAGAAGTATTGCCTCTAGCTTGCGACGTGCGAGACTATTCACAGGTAGAGCAGGTACTGGAGAAGAGTGTAAAACATTTCGGAAAAGTAAACGGATTGCTTAACAATGCCGCGGGTAATTTTATCAGCCCCACAGAACGTCTTTCTGCCAATGCTTTTGACACTATCATAGATATTGTATTAAAAGGAACCAAAAATATGACATTGGCTTTTGGAAAATATTGGATACGAGAAAAAATCCAACCGGCTACGGTACTTAATATTGTCACTACCTACGCTTGGACGGGATCGGCTTATGTTGTACCGTCGGCTACGGCAAAAGCAGGTGTACTGGCTATGACAAGATCTCTTGCGGTGGAATGGGCCAAATACGGTATTCGTTTCAATGCCATTGCCCCCGGTCCTTTTCCTACAAAAGGTGCTTGGGATCGTCTATTACCCGGGGAACTACGGGATAAATTCGACCCAGCTAAAAAAATCCCTTTAAAAAGAGTAGGGGAACATCAGGAATTGGCCAATCTCGCAGCGTATTTAATGAGTGATTTCTCGGCTTATATGAATGGCGAAGTGGTGACCATAGACGGTGGAGAATGGTTATATGGAGCCGGAGAGTTTAATCAACTGGAAAAGATCCCGCAAGAAATGTGGGATATGTTGGAACAAATGATCAAACAGAGAAAAAAAACATAAAAATAAAAACTCTTGCAAAATTTGCAGGAGTTTTTATTTACTCTCTTTGCCTAGATACATACTAAAACCAAAATTTATCCCAAAACTGTTTTTGTCAATATATGTTTCTTGTGGTTTATTGTAAATATCTTCAAATGGAACGATTTCACGAGTATAATTATAGCCCAAAATTATATCAATAGAAACCTTTTTTGAAAGTAAAAAGGCAACGCCCAAATCTATTTCAGATCCATATAAATCGGAATGCTTTTTATCATTTATTAATTTCCCGTAAGTATCATAATTATATACCGGATAAGTATTGGAACCGTATGATAAAATACTTTGTGCATAGGTCATTAACTTTTCATTTTTATAGAAATAGTACCTGACCATAGGTCCAATCATATAGGATGTGTTCACTACATCATCAAATTTATTTTTTGAATAATTTATTTTACTGCCTAAAGAAAAATTTTCAAAAACGAAATATCCTCCAAATATTGAAAAATCAAAATATTTACTATTATTTTCTAGGCTTTCTGAATTTGCGGTAGTTGAAATTTTCCGATGAGTGGATATAAAGGATAAATCAGAATCACTTCCTAAAATAATATAACTTTTATCGGTTTGAGCATAAATAGTAAATAAACTATTAATGAAAATAGTAAGAATGAGATTTTTTTTCATTTTTGTAATTTCATTTAAAAAAACAAAAATATAATTTTTACATGATTTTTTATTTTATGAATTTATTTTTTTATGTAATGCAAAAAGATTAAATAATTTTTATTTTTATTCCTTTATCGGTTCTATTGAATTCATATATATTTTTCCTTACTTTTGTAAAATTATTTTTTTAAACTTTATGAAAGAATACATCAATAATCTTTTTCATTTTACGAGTGAAGATATCAATCTGGTTTTGGGGTACGTAGCCAAAATAGTAGTAGCGATATTAGTTGTATGGGTTGGTTTGAAGATCGTAAAAAAGCTCCATCAAACTACAGAAAAATTAATGATAAAATCGGGAATTTCCGATAATATCCGTCCCTTCCTTCTAAATATCATTGATATTTCCCTCAAAGCAGTCGTGTTTTTTATAGCATTAAGTGTAATGGGTGCGGATCTTTCCGGTTTGGTCGCTTTGGTCGCTGCAATAGGTTTTGCTGTCGGAATGTCTCTGCAAGGTAGCTTAGGAAATTTTGCATCGGGTTTATTAATTCTTACGCTGAAACCTTATAAAGTGGGACATTGGATTCAGTTAGGTGATAAATTCGGACGAGTGGAAGAAATAGCCATTTTTAATACAAAAGTTATTACACCAGGAAAAAAAGTATTAATCGTTCCCAATTCAAAAATTACTGATGATATCGTGACCAATTATTCCGAAAAAGGGATTATACGTCTCGAAATCGATGTCCATATTCCCTATGAATCTGACTGGAATAAGGTAAAAAATATCCTAGAAGAAACCATTTATAAAGTATCCGGCGTTTTAAAACAGCCTCCTGTCGAAATAGGAATAGCCGATTTTGATTCGCATAGCCTTTTGGTTATGGTACGCCCTTATGTTAAGCCGGATGATTATTGGGCCGTAACCTTTACCGCTCATGAAAAAATAAAAGAGGCACTTTATCAACACAATATTGCCGTTCCCTATTCCGAAGGAATTGAATACGGGAAATTCGGAAAATAAATTTTTATACAATTTTGTTCCAGGAACCGGCTCATTGCCGGTTCTTTTTTATAAAACTTTCTTAGTCCTTTCGAATGAGTGCAAGAATTGAGAAATCACTTGTTATAAAGTTTTTTGTTTAAAATTTTGCCATTTTTAAAAGAAATACCTGTGTAAATTATTGAATTTATTTGCACTAGTGGACTGCGTCTGTCTTTTCGAAGGAGCGCAGTGATTGAGAAATCTCCTTTTATAAGAAATGTGTATTCGGGATAGTCTTCTTAATATAAAACATAGCAGTAATTAAATCAGTATTTTCTATGTTTTATATCGAGGGTCAACAACAATAAATAAGAATTTGTCGAGATTAAAACATAAAAATTAATTTTTGGTAATCATTGATAAAATCATTAAATTTGGAAAGCTTTTTATTAATCATTTAATACAACAATATGAAACAAAGAATTGTTATTTTTGAAGCCGAAGGAGGCTCCGATAAAGGATTGGACGGATACCGTAAAGATACCCTTCCCATTGCTAATGCATTGCGTGAACGCGGTTGGGATGTCGATATATTAAAATTTAGAGATGAGTGGGCAGATAAGATTTATGATTATGCCAAAGATCGTTATGATGCATATATAACCAGAGTGAACCCCGGAACGATTCCATCGGGTGAAAAAGTATTCTTTGATACTTTGAGGAAACTCTCGGATGCCGGATTGGAAGGATTCTCTCATCCCGATGTAATGCAAGATCTCGGAGCTAAAGATGCTTTGGTAAAATTAGTCGGAACCGGTTTGGTACCCGAGGACACCTATGCTTATTATACTGTGGAAGAATTTAAAAATACCTTTCCGAAAAGTATTTCTTACGGAGAAAGAGTCTTAAAACAAAACCGCGGTTCTACCGGAGAAGGGATTTGGCGAGTGCAAGTTATCGATGAACGACCTTATAAAGCAGGTGACAGTTTACCGTTGGACACCAAATTAAAACTTACCGAAGCCAAAGATAACCATGTGGAATACATGACCTTGGGCGAATTTATGGATTTTGCCACTCAATATATTGAAGGAGACAATGGAATGCTTGTAGATATGCGTTTTATGCCTCGTATCAAAGAAGGGGAAATACGTATTCTTATGGTAGGAGAAGAGCCGATTTTTGTGGTACATAAAAAACCTGCAGAAGGCGCAGATTCTTTTTCGGCAACCCTTTTTTCGGGAGCCAAATATACTTACGACCGCCCCGAAAAATGGAAAAAATTGGTGGATATGTTTTTAGGCCGTCTACCCGAAATTATGGAAAAATTAGGAGGTCATGATGCCCCGCTTATTTGGACAGCCGATTTTATGCTCGATTGGGATGAAAATGGAAATGATGCTTATGTGTTAGGAGAAATAAATAATTCCTGTGTAGGTTTTACCAGCCATCTCAACCAGGGTATTCAAGATAAAATTGCCGATAGGGTAATTGAATTGGTAAGTAAGAAAAAAGGATAAACCCTAAATAAAAAATACTTGAAAAAAACCGGAATAATTCCGGTTTTTTTTGGCTTGAATTTTGTAAATCAAATTGATGTAAATTTGTAAAAAAATAAAATTATTATGAAAAAAATTATTTATTTATTATTTCTGTCTCTTTTTCTTGCTTCATGTGCCGAATTGCAACAAGTGGTAAATTCATTGCCGCAAGAAGGATTGAGTAATGAACAAATTGCTTCCGGCCTAAAAGAGGCTTTGAATCAAGGGATAGACAAGGAGGTAAGCCAATTGATGGAACCCGACGGATTTTATAAAGACCAAATGGTAAAAATATTACTCCCCGAAGATTTACAAAAGGTAGATAAAACATTGAGAGATATCGGGTTAAGCAGTTTGGCCGATCAAGGTTTGTTATTGCTCAACAGGGCTGCCTCCGATGCGGTAAAAGAAGCCAAACCTATTTTTGTAGAAGCCATAACAACGATGAGTTTTGAAGATGCAAAAAATATATTACTGGGGGACCAAACAGCTGCTACTATATATTTAGAGGAAAAAACATCGGCTCAATTATATGAAAAATTTAAACCGCAAGTGGCTCAATCTCTTCAAAAAGTAAATGCAGATAAGGTCTGGAATGATATCATTACCCGTTATAATCAAATTCCCTTTGTCAATAAAGTAAATCCCGACTTAACCGATTATGTTACAAGGAAAGCGATGGAAGGGGTTTATGTAAAAATAGCCGTAGAGGAGAAGAAAATCCGTACCGATTTTAACGAAAGAACCAGTGATCTTTTGAAAAAAGTTTTTGCTTTACAAGATAACCGCTAAGGCCATCAAAAGACATGTGTTTTTTCTTTATTGCTTTTAAAATCGCAAAAAATAATGTACCTTTGTTAGCCCAAAAAAAGAAGAATTATGCATAAGAATATAAAACTGGCAGTAGCGATTATTATCTTCGGTTTGGCCATCTGGCAATTTACCGAATCCAATATAGGTAATGGAATTATGTTGATTTTATTATCCTTGATAGTGATTTTCTTTTATGTCAGAAATGAATATTTATTAATGGCTTTCTTACGTTTGCGAAAACAAGATATGGATGGGGCGCAAAAATGGATCGACAAAATAAAAAATCCTAAAAAACAATTGATAAAGCCACAGGAGGCATATTATTATTTATTAAAAGGAACACTTTTGCAACGAAATAACCTATTGGGAGCTGAAAAATATTTCCGTCAAGCTCTTTCTACCGGATTGATGATGGATCATGACAAAGCCATGGCGAAATTGAATCTGGCAGGAGTAGCCATTGCCAAAAGAAGAAATCGCGAAGCCATTATGCTCCTTAGAGAAGCCAAAGACTTAGACAAAAAAAAGATGTTTGCCGATCAAATCAAAGAATTACAGCATCGTATTGATCCGACAGTCAAAGCCAGAGGAAGCAAATTTGTGCCAAAGAAAAAGAAAAGGCGTAAATAATTATGGAACTTATTTTGATTTTAAAACACGCCATTATAGGATTTATAATGGCGTTTTTAGGTTTGCTTTCTCCCGGTTTACTTACTTCAACTACTCTAAACACAGCTATTGACAGAGGGAGCAAAGAAGCCGTTAAATTTGCTTTGGGGGCTGTGATTCCAATATTTATTCAAGCACATATTGCCTTATTAGGGGCAGAATATTTTAAAAACCATCCGGAAATCATTAAAAAATTCTCCGGAATAGCCGTTTATGTATTTTTAGGTTTGGCAGTTTTTTTTCTTTATCAATTTTTCACCAGACATCAAACTGCTATTGGCATGACCAAATTTAATATTCGTAATTCCTTTTTATATGGTTTGTTTATTTCGTTAATCAATCCTCTTGCTATTCCTTTTTATTTTACTTATACGAGCCTACTAGAATTGAAAGGAATCATTATTTTGCATGAGCCTTATATAACTGTTTTTGTTATCAGTGCGATGTTGGGAGCTTTTACAATTTTATATTTCTATGCCAAACATGCTCATTTGATTTTGGGCAAAATTCAGCTTATTGCCCGGAATTTTAAATTAGTTTTGGCTTTGATAATGTTTATTTTGGCTATATCAGCTTTCTTTACTAAGAAAAATATATAAATATCTCTATGTTAAAGATAGAATTTTTTTATAAAAATTATTATGATTAATTTACAATTATATAATTTATTCTATTGGAATAAATATTGAGTAGATTGTAATAAATAAAACAAATTCATTTTTAAAAAATATTATAAGGTAAAATAGATTTTCTTAATTTTTTATTATTTTTGTAACCTAAAAGAAAAAAGTCATGATTAAATTTAACAAATTAATAGGGGTATTATTTTTATTAACCATTGTTATTTCTTGTTCGACGGTTAAAATGACCGGAAGAAAACAATTGAATTTAATGCCGAATTCTCAGATTTTCCCAGCTTCTTTTGCCCAATATAACGGTTTTTTACAAGAACATAAAGTATCGTCTGATGTTACCCAAACCGAACGGGTAAAAAGAATAGGTAACCGTTTGATAAATGCTGTGGAAAAATATTATAAGAAGAAAGGATGGGAGAAAGACTTGGAAGGCTATCAATGGGAAGTAAACCTGGTGGAAGACCCCCAAATGAATGCTTTTTGTATGCCCGGAGGGAAAATTGTTTATTATACGGGATTACTTGATGTTACCACAACAGATGATGAAATTGCAGCGGTGATGGGGCATGAGATTGCACATGCTTTGGCCAATCATGGAGCAGAAAGAATGACTATGGCTTACGGGCAGCAACTAGGAGCAGTTTTGACCATGCTTGCTACTTCAAAAGCAAAACCCGAAGACCAACAAAAATGGATGGCAATATACGGATATGGTTCACAATTGGGTGTTATGTTACCATATAGTAGAAAACATGAGTCGGAGGCAGACAAAATGGGGCAAATCATTATGGCCATTGCCGGTTATAATCCGGATGCCGCTGTGAATGTATGGGTGAAAATGAGTAAAATGGGAGGACAACAACCTCCGGAATTTCTTAGTACACATCCTTCCCATGAACGACGTATGAGTAATTTACGGGAATGGTCCTCAGAGGCCAAACAAATTGCAAAAGAATTTGGCGTGTTTTTTGAAAAATAAATGTGAATTATATTTTATATATTTGGAATCCCTGAATTTTGATTCGGGGATTTTTTTGTAAAGATATATGAAGATAAAAAAAGGAGACAAAAAACTTATTCGTGCCTGGGCTTTTTATGACTGGGCTAATTCGGCTTACGCTTTGGTAATAAGCTCTGCCATTTTCCCCATATTTTTTGAAAAGGTGACTAATCGAAATGGGCATGATCAATTGCGTTTCTTAGGAATGACCTTTAAAAATACCGAACTGTATAGTTACGGCTTGGCTATTTCTTTTCTTGTGGTAGCCTTTTTATCACCCATTCTTTCTTCCTTGGCTGATTATTCCGGGAATAAGAAAAAATTTATGAAGTTTTATACTTATCTCGGAGCCTTTTCCACCATGATGCTTTTCTTTTTCAAAGATCCCGATACCGTCTGGATAGGTTTGCTTTTTAGTATATTGGCAAGTATTGGATTTTGGGGTAGTTTGGTTTTTTACAATGCATTTTTGCCGGAAATAGCAGAAGAATCTCAGCAGGATAAAGTCAGTGCTATGGGTTTTGCCTATGGTTATGTAGGTTCGGTAATACTAATGATTTTTAACCTGACAATGATCCTTCATCCCGAATGGTATGGAATTGAAGACGAAACGCTTCCTGCAAGAATTTCCTTTTTAAGTGTAGGAATCTGGTGGCTAGTTTTTTCACAATATACATTCAGTGTTTTGCCCGATAATGTATATGAAGTAAAACCTCCCAAGAGAAAAGGCTATTTAATGGAAGGTTTTAGGCAATTGAAAAAAGTATTTCATGAAGTGCAACAATATCCCCGGCTAAAAAAGTTTTTAATTGCTTTTTTCTTATACAGTTTTGCCGCGCAAACCATTTTTTATGTAGCCGGATTATTTGGAAGTAAAGAGTTGGGTTTGCCTTCCGGCAAATTAATTATGACTATTTTGGTAATACAAATTGTAGGAATATTCGGTGCTTTGGGATTTTCCCAAATATCCAAATTTATTGGAAATATAAAGGCTATTCAAGTAATTCTTTTCATTTGGATAGGGATTACAATCGGTGCATTATTTCTCGATAAAAACAATCCAAATGTGGCCACTCATTTTTATATACTCGCAGGTTTTGTAGGTTTAGTAATGGGATCAATTCAGGCTCTTTCCCGTTCTACTTATTCCAAAATGATTCCCGCTGATACACAAAAGCACGCGACTTATTTTAGTTTTTATGATTTCTCGGAAAAAATAGCCATTGTTTTGGGGACTTTTTCTTTTGGTGCTTTGGAAGCTTTTACCGGTTCGATGAAATCGGCAATTCTTTTGATGAGTGTCGTCTTTTTTATCAGTATGATTATCCTTCAATTTATAAAAGACAAAAAATAGCTTTTACCAAATAGTAAAATGTGCTTTATATTCCTGATAAAATTCTTTGGAAAGCAACCGGAACATTGTATAAAGAGGAACGGCAACAATCATTCCTAAAATACCAAATAAGTTGCCTGCAATCAAAATAACCAAAAATATTTCCAAAGGATGTGCTTTCACACTTCGAGAGAAAATCAGTGGTTGATTGACAAAATTATCCCATAACTGCACCAATAAATATCCAATGGTTATATTTCTTATCAAAATAATAATTTGATCGGCGGGTAAATGATTTATCGAGGAAGTAAGAGATAAAGTAATAGTAAGAGCCCAGCCAATTATAGGTCCTACATAGGGAATGAGGTTTAAAAGGGCGGCAAGCAAAGCAATTAATGCGGAATTTTGAACCCCGATAATATTCAGCATGATAGTATATAAAATAAATAGAATCAAAATTTGAAAAAATAGCCCGATAAAATACCGTGATAAAAGAGACTTTATATTTTCTATCAAATCTTTATACCTATCAATATCATTATCCGGAATAAATTTAAAGAGAAATTGGGTAGCCAAATTACTATCTTGTAAAAGGAAAAATGAGATAAATATAACTGCAAAAAGTCCCACAAAGAAGTTTCCCAGGACACTCAAAATACTATTTATTAAATCGGGGATGACACTTAAATTTATTTTGGAAAACATTTTATCAATGGAAAAATTTTCCAAAAGATGGATGTTTTTGTTTTGTAAATATATATTAAGGTTAGCCAAAGTTTCTTCCATCTGTTTTTGAAATTGGTTAAAATCCAATAACGAAAGATTTTTCCCTTGTTCATAAATCATTGGAACAAACATGGAAAAAAGTCCGCCAAAGAGTATTAAAAACAGAAAGAGGCTTATAGCTGCCGCTACACTATCTTTCATTTTGAATTTTTTAATGAGGAACTTTTTAACCGGTCGACCTATTAATGAAACTATAAAAGCGGAAATCAAATAAATTATGACGGTTTTGATTTTATAAAGGAACCAAACAAGAAACAGAACAGCTAAGAGTGAAAAAACAGCTTTAACTATTCCTTTGGCAATGATAGTGGAGTCTTTATCGTTGAGCATAGATGTCTATTTATTTTACAAATCTAATCATTTTTTATATCAAAAATCATAAATATAATTCTTCATTCACTTATCTTTGTAAAAAAATAAATATCCATTATAATGAAAGTATTAGTCATAAATTCAGGAAGTTCTTCATTGAAATTCCAGCTTTTTGAAATGCCACAAGAAAAAGTGTTGGTCAAAGGATTGGCAGAGAGAATAGGAGAAAAAATCGGTAAATTTAAAGCCAATGATTTTGTGGTGGAAAAGCCTTTGGCTACCCATAAGAAAGCTCTTGAATTATTGACGGAATATTTATTGAATCCCGAAAATAAAATTATTGATTCCAAAGAGGAAATTAAAATCGTCGGTCACCGGGTAGTGCATGGTGGAAATAAATTTGTAGAACCCACTCTTATTACAGCCGAAGTAAAAGAAAAAATAAAGGAATTATTCAGTTTAGCTCCTTTGCATAATCCAGCTAACTTAACCGGTATTATAACCGCCGAAGAAATTTTTCCAAAGGCCAAACAAGTGGCTATTTTTGATACGGCCTTCCATCAAAGTATTCCTGTCAAAAATCATAAATATGCTATTCCCGAAAAGTTTTATGAGGAAGGAATCAGAAAATATGGTTTTCACGGGATTAGTCATCAATATGTTTCGAGAGAAGCCAATAAACGTTTAGGAAAAGAAAAGAGCCGGTTAATTACTTTGCATTTAGGAAACGGAGCTAGTGCCACAGCTGTATGGAATGGGAAAAGTTATGATACAAGTATGGGATTCGGCCCGATGAACGGTTTAATAATGGGTACAAGAAGTGGCGATATTGATCAATCCATAATTTTTTATATGCTGGATAAAATGGGGTATTCTTCTGCCGAAGTGCAAAATATTCTTAACAAAAAAAGCGGTATGATGGCTTTGGCCGGCAGTAATGATTTACGTGATATCGAAACCGCTGCCGAAAAGGGAGATGAAAAAGCCCGTTTGGCATTAGAGATGTATGCCGGAGCGATAAAGAAATACATAGGCAATTATATAGCCCAGATGAATGGATTAGACGCCTTGGTTTTTACAGCGGGAATAGGTGAAAATTCCGATGTTGTAAGAAAAATGGTTACGGATGATATGAATTATATGGGGATTTCGATTGATTCAAACAAAAATAAAAACCCTCAAAAATATAACGGAGATATCAGTGACGCTTCATCCCAAGTAAAAGTTTTTGTTATTCCAACCAATGAAGAATTGGAAATTGCCAAGCAATCTTATAATTTAGTGGCAAAATAATATCCAATGAAAAAATATTCCTTAGCTTTTTTGCCAACGCCCTTACATAAATTAAACAATTTGTCAAATCAAACCGGCTATGATATTTATATCAAACGCGATGATCAAACTGGATTGGCAACGGGTGGCAACAAAACCCGTAAACTCGAATTTTTAATACAAGAAGCTTTAAGCAACGGATTTGATACAGTAATTACTGCCGGCGCACAACAATCGAATCATTGCCGGCAAACAGCTGCGGCTGCGGCACAAGCCGGATTGGAATGCCATTTATGGCTAAACGGAATCGAACCCGAAGTATATCAAGGAAATTTATTGCTGTCACATTTATTGGGCGCACATTTGCATTTCTCGGGTGAAAAAGCCAAGGGCAGGGAAGCGGCTTTGCTCGATTTGCAAAAGGAATTAAATAAATCGGGACGTAAAACCTATATGATTCCCGTAGGCGGCTCAAATCTGACAGGTGCTTTGGGATATATCTCGGCTATGGCAGAGCTCAAACAACAATTACAGGAACTAAATTGGCAACCCGATTATATCTTCTTTGCCACCAGCTCGGGCGGAACGCAAGCCGGAATGCATATAGGACAAGTTTTATATCAAGTGCCCGGCAAACTGATGCCTGTTTTAATTGACAAGGAAAAAGATTTTGATCAGCCTTTGGAAGCAAAAATTTTGGAAATAGTTCGAGATTATAACCAACAGGCTGCTCAACCTGTAAAGATAAGCATTGAGGAGATAGAAATCATAAAAGACTACAACAAAGCCGAATATGGAGAACTGACTCGAAATGAAAAAACGGCGATTGAGATTTTGGCAAAAAACGAAGGCATTTTGGTCGATCCGGTTTATACGGGACGTGCTTTTTACGGAATGTGGGATATGCTACAAACCGGACAAATACCCAAAGGGAGTAAAGTATTGTTTTGGCATACCGGTGGTGTTCCTGCTTTGTTTGCGTATGCAGAAGGGTTGAAAAACAATAAATAGCAATGTCACTTCGCTGGGACCCCAATGAAATTGGTGAAAGTGGTCCGCCGGAGGGAATTGAATTGAGAAGGAAAATAGAGCAATGTCACTTCGCTGTGTCCCCAATGAAATTGGGGATCGGGACACTCG
>JAMOVT010000009.1 GCA_027061855.1 Flavobacteriales bacterium | reverse complement strand
TTTCCCGATGATCATCAATTCCGACGAAAGACAATGGATGTGGATGGATGAAGGTTTCAATACTTTTATGGAATTATTAACCGAAATGGATTATGAGAAAGAACTCGGTTTTCCTTTACATTCCAGAGGACTGCCAAGAAGTGTGGTAGCTTATATGAAAGGAGATCAATCAAAAATAAGCCCCATTATGACCAATGCCGATGTGGTTAAACAACGCAGTATGAATTCTTACAGTAAACCCACAGCCGGTCTTTATATGCTTCGAGAAGTAATTATGGGACGCGATTTGTTTGACAAATCCTTGAAAATATATGCCAACCGCTGGAAATTCAAGCATCCGGAGCCGCAAGATTTTTTTAGAACCATGGAAGATGCCTCCGCCGTTGATTTGGATTGGTTTTGGAGAGGTTGGTTCTTTACCACTTGGGTGAATGATATGGCGATTAAAGATGTAAGCAAATTTTATGTCACCGATAAACCCACCGAACGAATCAAAAGAATGGCAAAAGCCTATAATGTGAAAATTGAAGATTTTCCTCCTTATGTTTCCTTAGTCACCGAAGACAGCCCTGATTTCAGCAAAGAGCTTGCCGGCGATACTCCTTTTCTGGAAAGAGCCAAAAATCTCGATGCTTTTCTTAAAGAAAATTATTCGGATGAAGAAATCGCCCAAATAAAAATACCCAAATATTTCTACCGTATCGTTTTTGAACAGCGCGGTGAATTGGTCATGCCCATTATTGTAAAAATTACTTATAAAGACGGAAGTACGGAAACCAAAAAATTCCCTGCAAAAATCTGGCGGTATAACGAAAAAGAAGTGAGTAAATTGATTCCTTCCGATAAGGAAATCGTGAAAATCGAATTGGATCCCGAGAACCTAACCGCGGATATCGATATGAGTAACAATATATGGCCTAAAACAAAAGCCAAAACTGATTTTCAAAAAATGAAAGAAAAGATAAAAAAATAAAACATTTGTCCGGCGGCAAAGAATTTGCCGCCGGCATTGGTTTTTTTTATAATTTTGTATCAAATAAAGCATCATGGGTTATAGTGAAATCTTTTTTATATTACTGGTAATTCTTTTGATTTTCGGTCCCGAAAAAATGCCCGAAATGGCCAGAAATATGGGGAAAGCCGTTCGCCAACTTCGTGATGCGACCAACGGTATAAAGCGCGAAATGATCAAAGAAACCCAAAAAGCCGGTTTGGATCAAGAAGCCCTTGAAAAACTGAAAAAAGATATCAAAGATACCCGGAAGGTAATGAATATCAAAGAGGAAATTACCAATACCATCAAACGGGAATTATAAATTCATACCTTTATGCTTGAACAAATCCTTCAATGGGACCAAGATGTATTTCTCTATTTGAATCATTTGGGCTCCCGTTCCTTTGATAATTTTTGGCTCTTTGTAACCAATCAAAGAAAATGGATTTTCCTTTATCTCATAATTGTATTACTGTATTTTAAATTTTTAGGTTGGAAAAGAGCTCTTCTTGCCATAGTGATTATTGCCCTTTTTCTGGGTATTTGTGACCAAACCACAAACTTTATGAAAGCCTATTTTGAGCGTTTGCGTCCTTCTTCCGAGCCGGGATTAAAGGATAATATACGTGCTTTGCTTCATCCGCATAATTACAGTTTTATTTCGGGACATGCTTCCAATTCCACTTTGTTTGTTTGGTTTAGTATTTATCTTTTGAGAAAGTATACCTCTTGGATCTATTTATTGGCAATCTGGTGGTTGCTGTTTATTTATAGCCGGATTTATACCGGAGTTCATTATCCACTGGATATTTTAGCCGGTGTATTTTGGGGCTTTTTTCTTCTTTTTTGGGCAAAAAAAACATATCGATTTTTGGTGCAAAAAATTTGATTTGTTAATTGTTTGAGGTTTATTTAACAAGGAGATTTAAAAAAGGCAGCTCATTGCCATATCGTTAAAAATTAACACTTCTATTTAAATCTTTCTTAACAGTTTGTAAAATAAGATTTAAAAGTGATAATAGTCATTTTTCATTTATTTTTAATAAATTTGTGCGTTATGAAAATCATTTCATATACCACAAAATTATTCATATGAAAAATTGTAATCTTTGTTTGATTCATCAATTGAATTCATTTAATACACTTTCCAAAAAAGAGTTAGACTACATTTCCGAACATAAAAAAGTAATGCATTACAAAAAAGGGGATATGATCCTGGAAGAGGGGAAGCCTAGCCGGTATGTATATTGTTTAATGTCGGGAAAAGGAAAATTATCCCGTTATAATTCCTCCGGAAAAGAGCAGATCATCCGTTTTGTAAAATCGGGAAATTTAATCGGATACCGTTCTGTTTTTAACGACGAGCCTATTACTTTAAATTTAACGGCAATCGAAGATGTGACCGCTTGTGTTATTCCCAAGGATGTATATAAAAGTCTTTTGGTAAATAAGGATTTTACTTTGGAAATGTTGCGTTTGCTCAGTAATGACTTGAAATTGGCAAACTTAACCATCGCTCATTTGGCCCAACATTCGGTAAGAGAGCGAATGGCAGAAACTTTATTGCATTTGGAAGATATTTTCGGTACCGATCGCGAAGGGAATATCAATATTTCTCTTTCAAGGGAAGAAATAGCCAATATCATAGGAACCGCCTCCGAGTCCGTGATACGTATTTTGTCTTCGTTTAAAAAAGACAATATCATTTATTCCAAGGCAAAAAAAATCAAGCTGCTCAATAAAGACAGATTATACAATATCGCCGAAGGGTTAGAAGCCAAATAAACTATGAGTGTACATTCCGAATATAAAAAAATCACTACCAAGCGCTTGTTTGATATGAAACAAGCCGGTGAAAAAATCAGCATGTTAACTGCCTACGATTATACCATGGCAAAAATTTTGGATGCCTCGGGGATTGATATCATTCTTGTCGGAGATTCAGCTTCCAATGTCATGGCGGGGCATGAAACCACTCTTCCCATCACTTTGGATCAAATGATTTATCATGCTTCTTCCGTAATAAGAGCGGTAAACAGAGCATTGGTAGTAGTGGATATGCCTTTCGGTACTTATCAGGGGAATTCAAAAAAAGCCTTGGAATCCGCTATTCGTATTATGAAAGAATCCGGTGGTCATGCGGTTAAATTGGAAGGAGGAGAAGAAATTGCAGAGTCCATTCAGCGTATATTAAGTGCCGGTATTCCCGTGATGGGACACTTGGGTTTGACGCCGCAATCCATTTATAAATTTGGTACTTATACCGTGAGAGCCAAGGAAGAAAAAGAAGCCGAAAAACTGTTAAGAGATGCCAAATTACTGGAAGAATTAGGGGTTTTTAGTATTGTATTGGAAAAAATTCCCGCAAAATTGGCCGAAGAAGTAGCAAAGTCGGTTTCCATACCCGTTATCGGGATCGGAGCGGGAAGAAATGTGGACGGACAAGTGCTCGTAATGCATGATATGCTGGGAATGACCAAGGATTTCAGTCCTCGTTTCCTACGGAGATATGCCGACTTGCATAGTATTATGACCAATGCTTTTAAGCAATATATTGAGGATGTAAAAACCTTGGATTTTCCGAACGAAAAAGAGCAATATTAAAGCGGGATGAAATCTACTCCTGACAATATCGATGTGCTTTATGAAGACAATCATCTGATTGTTGTCAATAAAAAAGCCGGTGATATTGTACAAGGAGATAAAACGGGCGATTTGCCCTTGTCTGAAATTGTCAAGCAATACATCAAAAAAAAATATGATAAGCCGGGGAATGTTTTTCTCGGAGTAGTGCATCGCCTCGACCGGCCTACCAGTGGAGCGGTGATTTTTGCTCGTACTTCCAAAGCTTTGAGCAGGATGAATGACCAGTTAAAAAACAGGCAGGTAAAAAAAACCTATCATACCATTGTTAAAGGAAAAACGCCCGAAAAAGGCACTTTAATTCATTACCTGAAAAAGAATCCCAAAAATAATAAATCCACCGCCTACGAAAAAGAAACCCCGGGGAGCAAAAGAGCAGTTTTGCATTTTCGTAAATTGGCCGAATCCGACCGCTATTCCTTGCTTGAAATAGATTTGGAAACCGGAAGGCATCATCAGATACGGGCACAATTGGCCAAAACAGGTTACCCCGTAAAAGGAGATTTAAAATACGGCTATCCCAGAAGTAATCCGGGGAAAGGTATTTCATTACATGCACGTGAGCTTTCTTTTACACATCCGGTGAGCAAAGAAAAAATCAAAATTATTGCTCCTTATCCCCAAGAGGATATTTGGAATGTTTTTGAAAGATAATATCCCTTTCTCGAAAAAAAATCTTACCGCAGAAGAATCTATCGGAATTACAGTTTTTTATTGTATTTTTGGCTCAGAATTAAAGAATATAATTTATGATACTTATAGCCGATGCAGGATCTACAAAAACCCGATGGATACTCGTGAACAACGAGCGAATGGTGATTGGGAAATTTGAATCCGCAGGACTAAATCCGACTGTATTTGACGAGGAAACTTTGAGTAAAAATGTTGCCCGGAATACCGAGCTGCTCAATCATGCTCCTTATATAAAACAAATTTATTTTTATGGTTCCGGTGTAGATGATAAGGTGGCAAATGAGAAAATGAGTAAAGTACTGTCGGAAATGTTTGATAAGGCAAAAATCGAAATTTTTTCCGATATGTTGGCAGCCGCAAGAGCAACAGCAGGAAAGGAAGAGGGCATTGTTTCAATTTTGGGAACAGGTTCTAACTCTGCCTATTATGACGGAGAGAAAGTGGTAAAAAGCAACGGATATTTCGGCTATATACTTATGGATGATGCTTCGGGAAATTGGTTTGGCAAGCAATTGTTGAGAGATTATTTTTTTAATAAAATGCCTAAGCAACTCAAACAACAATTTAAACAAGCTTATCAAATAGATGAGAAAAAAATAATCACAAATTTGTATCAAAAAGAACAACCAAATACCTATTTAGCCGGTTTTGCCCCTTTTATGCAGGAACATTACAGATCAAAATATATCAAAGATTTATTATATAAAGGATTTGATATTTTTGTTTCGCAGCAGCTTTCTTCCTATAAACAATATAGAGAAGTGCCTTTGCATTTCAATGGTTCCATTGCCTATGTTTTTAAGAAAGAATTGCTGGATGTTATCAATGATCACCAATTAAAAGTGGGAAAGATCGTAAAAGACCCTGTTGAAGAACTTATTAATTATCATGTTTAATCTTTAAGCCCCTTGTCCTATGGAGCCTCAATTATCTAATAGAATTCAATCTTTGTCTACCTCACAAACCATTGCTATGGCCGAACGCGCTGCCGATTTAAAAGCAGAAGGCGTGGATATTATCAGCCTGAGTTTGGGAGAACCCGATTTTGATACTCCCCCATATATAGTTGATGCAGCAATCAAAGCCATCGAGCAAAAATTCTTTAAATATCCGCCGGTTACAGGCTATAAAGATACGCGTGAAGCGATCGTCAGAAAGCTAAAACGAGATAACGGATTGGATTATACCATAGATCAAATCGTGGTTTCCAACGGTTCCAAACAATCGATTTTTAATGCGGCTATGGTATTGGTAAGCCCCGGAGATGAAGTGCTTTTGCCGGCTCCATACTGGGTGAGTTATAAAGAAATAACCAAATTGGTCGGTGGAGTGCCGAAGCCCATAAAAACAACCATTGAAAACGATTTTAAAATCACTCCGCAACAGTTGGAAGAGGCTATTACTCCCAAAACAAAATTAATGATTTTCAATACTCCCAGTAATCCCAGCGGCTCGGTTTACAGTAAGAAAGAGCTCGATGCATTGGGAGAAGTATTGAGAAAACATCCGCAGGTATATATTATCTCCGATGAAATTTACGAATACATAAATTTTACCGGAAACTTTGCCAGTTTTGCGGCTGTCGAAGGTTTGAAAGACAGAGTCATTACCATAAACGGTGCTTCCAAAGCCTTTGCGATGACAGGTTGGCGAGTGGGATATATGGCTGCACATCCTATCATTGCCAAGGCTTGTGTGAAAATACAAAGCCAGGTAACTTCGGGAGCCAACTCAATTGCACAAAAGGCTATGATTGCCGCTTTGGACGGAGGAAAAGAAAAAATCGAGTATATGATCAAAGCTTTTGACGAAAGAAGGCATTTGGTATATAATTTATTGAAAGATATTCCCGGATTCAAAGTAAATATGCCCGAAGGAGCCTTTTATTTCTTTCCGGATGTAACCGAATTTTTCGGGAAAGAATTCAACGGATATAAAATCAATAATGCCACCGATTTATCTATGTATTTACTCGAAGAAGCCAAAGTAGCTACCGTAACGGGTGAAGCCTTTGGAAATCCGGAATGCCTCAGATTTTCTTATGCTACTTCAAAAGAAGAATTGACCGAAGCCTTTAAAAGAATTAAAAAAGCCTTAGAATTTAAAAAATAAAACACCTTGGGAATAGACGTAAAACCATATAAAGACAAAAATAATTCGAGAAAAGAACAAGTAACCGAAATGTTTGATAACATCTCGGGGAATTATGATTTTATGAACCGGATCATGACCTTCGGGATTGATGTGAAATGGAGAAAGAAAGTAGTAAAAATGATTGCCGAAACGCAACCGGAGAAAATCTTGGATATTGCTACGGGAACGGGTGATTTTGCCATTATGTTGGCCGAAATAAAACCAAAGAAAATAGTAGGTCTGGATATTTCCAAAGGAATGTTGGAAGTAGGGAAAGAAAAAGTAAAAGAAAAAGGCTTGGATAATCTCATAGAAATGGTACTTGGTGACTCGGAGAATTTGCCATTTGAAGATAACAGTTTTGATGCCGTTACGGTGGGTTTCGGAGTGCGGAATTTTGAAGATTTGGATAAAGGGTTGCAAGAGATTAACAGAGTTTTGAAACCCGGAGGCATTTTTGTGGTGTTGGAGACTTCTCAACCCGAAAAATTCCCTTTTAAACAATTATATAAGTTTCATTCCAAATATATTATTCCGTTGTTGGGGAAACTTTTTTCAAAAGACCAAAGTGCTTATCAATACTTGCCGGAATCGGCAGAAGCCTTTCCATACGGAGAAGCTTTTAACAATATTTTGCGTAAGAATGAGTTTACATCTGTAACGAATATTCCTTTGCTTTTCGGAGCTTCGAGTATTTACAAAGCTTACAAGAAAAAATAATAAATAATGAATTTGTGTGTGTTTAAAAAAAGTGTGTGGAGCATTTTTGTATTTTTTATTATGGGACATGCTATTGCCCAATATACGGATGATATCCCTAAAAACCGTCCCTTTTTCGATTTAAAAAAAATCTCTTGGGGATACTATTTCGGGATGAATTTTTATGATTTTAAAATCAATTATAAAACCGCCCAACAACATATTATTCAGGAAACACATCCCGGTTTTCAAGTGGGATTGGTAGGAAATTTGAATCTGAATCCCAGTTTTAGTATTCGCACAACTCCCGGCGTTTATTTTACCAATCGAAAATTGATTTTTAAAAACCTTACTTCTGCAAAAGATAGTATCCGGGAGCTGAATTCCAATTATGTCCAATTGCCTCTTTATATAAAATTCAACACCATCAGGTATGGAAACATTCGTCCCTATATAATCGGGGGAGTGACTTATGCTTATAATATCAATTCCTTTGAAGATTCCAAAAACGATAATTCAACCGGCCGTTTTCGTTTGAAATCTCAAAGTATGTTTTATGAAGTAGGCTTCGGTTTTGAGATGTATTTGTTTTATTTTAAATTCACCCCCAGTATAGTAGGTGTCTTCTCCGTTTTTGATGAATTCGTTCCCGACAGGGATCCGAATAGTCCTTGGACTTCCAATATAGAATCGATCAAAACACGAGGAGTATATATTAATCTAACTTTTGAATAATGAAGGAAATTAAAATAATAGAAAATTTGGATTACGAAGATTTTATGAAAGCCAATTTTCCACAAGCATTGGCGCCGTTTTATAAAAAAAGGGTCTTTAAAATTAATGTTATTTTCGGCTTGGTTTATTTCTTGATTTCCTTATATATTTTCTATCAGAGCTACACCAAAAACGGGAAGATTGAAGTGATTCATTACAGCTTTATTTTTTTTACTTTGATTTTCTTTTTTTTGGCTTACTATTTGGCCAAAAGAGAAGAAAAATTATATAAAAAAATGTTTCACGATATCCGCCAATTGGGAACCGAATACATTTTTACACCGGATGAAATCAGAGTAATCAATCCGGAAAATTCATTACGATACAAAAAAAATATGTTGGATACTGTTACCGAATTGGATAAATGGCTGGTTTTTGATTTTAATAATGGGGAAAGAATCTCAGTTTATAAACCTAATATTCAGCCGCAGCAAATGGAATTTATCAAAGAAAAGTATTCTCAATATTTTTCAAAATCATAGGTTTAATGATGTTGCAAGATGAGTTTCTTTGCTAAATACCGGAAACGGAAGAATAGCAAAATCGCGGCAATAGACAAGCCTGTTAGCAACCCGATCCAAATACCAATGGCTCCATAGGTTTTGCTCAAAAGATAACTGATGGGAAAACCTATAATCCAGTAAGCAACCAGAGTAATAAAGAATGGATAAATTACGTCTTGTAATCCGCGTAAAGCCCCTTGTATAACTACTTGGAAACCATCTGGAATCTGGAAAATACCGGCAATAATTAAAAGTTTTACGGCCAAATTATATATCTCTTGTGCCACCTGTTCTTTTTGAGGATCATTATAATCTAAGTCCATAAAAAGTAAAGGTATTTGATATCTGAAAGCGATAATTAATACGGTAAATAAAATTTCAAATAAAAATACTTGAAGGAAAAGCGAATTGGCAATACGCTTCATTTCTTTGAAATTTACCTTTCCTTTTTCCTGTCCGATTCTTACCGTAGCCGCAACCCCGAATCCGATAAATACCATATAGGTCATAGAGGCGATTTGCTGGGCAATTTGGTTTGCCGCTTGACTGACAGCTCCCAAAGTTCCTGCCAACCATACCGTGGCAGCAAAAATTCCCATTTCAAAGATACCTTGAAATCCGGAAGGGATTCCTAAGTATAATATTTTTTTAATGATGGGAAGAGAGATTAAATGAAGACCGAGATTTTTTAAATATACAGCTGTATTTGATAGTTTTTTCAAGAAAAACCATAGGAAAAAAATGGTAATCAAACGAGCGATAAAAGTACCATAGGCTGCTCCGTACATTCCCATGGGTTTAAAACCGAATTTCCCGAATACCATAGCATAGCTCAAAATAACATTGATTACATTGGCAATCAAAGTGGCAATCATAGGATAAGTGGTAAGTCCCAATCCATCCGAAAATTGTTTTAATGCCTGAAAAATCATTACAAACAATAATGAAACACCTACGATTCTTACATAAGGAACTGCCAGAGCAATTACTTCTTCGGGCTGATGAGCCAAGCGTAAAAGAGGTGGTAATGCATAGCTTAATGCAGCCATGATGATGCCCAGAATGGTATTTAATAAAAGCCCGTTGTAAAAAACTTTTTTTATTCTTTCCGGCTTATTGGCGCCAAGTGCTTCGGATACCAAGGGAGTAATGGCATAGGAAAATCCAAGTCCGAAAGCCATGATAAAAAAGATAGAAGAATTGGCCAATGAAATAGCAGCGAGATTTATGGGGTCTATTTTTCCTACAAAAATATTGTCAGCCAAACCGACAAATACATGCCCCAAATATCCAAACATCACCGGCATTGCCAGTTTGAGGTTGGTTTTGAACTCCTTGGTATAATTCTCTAACATATTTTCTTTTAAGAATTGCAAATTTACAGAAATAATACCAAATGGATTTAAAGATAAAGGCAAAATATTTTATATGCGGATAGCTTAGCGGGAATGTTTTAATTCACTTGTGCAAAGAATGTCTTAATCCTCATAGTTGCTAATGAAGCCTACTTAGGAGTAGTAAGAAAAAACAGAAGAAGGATCTACCAGAATGATTCCCCATAAAAAAACCTGCCGGAGCAGGTTTAATTTTTTATAAAAAGGATATCATTACATCATTCCTAATTTGATTTTTCCTTCTTCGCTAATCATAGAGGCATCCCAAGGCGGATCAAACACTACATCCACATCCACATTGAAGTCGGGGTATTTCTTTTTAATGGTGTTTTTTACATTTTCCGTAATTGCATCTCCCAACGGGCATGCCGGAGTGGAAAGAGTCATCTCAATTCTCACATCTTTGTCACCGTCATATAAAATGTTGTATACCAAGCCCAAGTTGACAATATCCAATTCAATCTCGGGGTCCATCACCGTTTTTAAGAGTTCGTAGATATCATTCTCGATTTCTCTTATTTTTTTAATATCTTTTCCCATAACTATTTATTTAAAATTTCTTTTTCTCTTTTATTTATGTATTGTTCGGAATCATGAAAGAACATTTTCCAAACATTAAAATTATATAAAATTCCTACAATTAAAAATAATAAGGTAGCAATTTTTAAAATTAATAAATTTTGCAATAAAATACCCGCAAGCAGCAGAATTAAAAAGCTCATATAAAAATAAAATTGTATTCCCGCCACTTTTTCAGAATATAATTCTCTGGGTAGCGGAGTATGATATTTACCCACTAGATGCTGGTATTTTTCAAGCCAAATGATAAAGGGAAGTGTTTTGTAAGTTTGTCCTAATGCAATGGTAGTAAAAAAACCGAAAATCATACTTAATCCGAATAACAGGGCAAGTACTTGTCCCCATCGATTGAGTTCGGGATTTTGAGGCAATAAAATCATAATCAAACTCAAAATCATCGGTATTAATAGGAATACCAAGGATAACATGGTATATTTCATGCCTACATCCAAATGCTTTTTCATGCGTTTTTTATAGGAATCATAGATGTAAAAGAAATAATAAATGACACCAATAATAATGATTACCCAAAAAAGGAAATACAAGTATTTATTCGGAAAAAAATATTTAGACAATATAAGTCCCGCCAGTCCTCCGTTGATAAGATAAAAGGTCTTATAGAGATATGACTCATTTAATTGATGTGAGATTAAAAACATAGGAATCAAAGTGGTTCCTACTCCAAAAATCATCATTACAAAAAAACCAATGAGTCCCATTAATGCATGGCCTTGCAGATGTTGTACATGTGAAGTGGCATAAAAATTATATTTGAAATTAAGTGCCATCAATAAGCCTTCGGTTTCTGCCAAAAATAACCACCCTACCGCTGCCAGTATAAAAACAGATTTGATATTTTTGATACGCGCATTCTTATAGCTCATACCTACATTAAATACAAAGAAAAACAGAGATAAATACATCAAGGTAGCTGCGTAGGGGAGTAAGCGGGTATAATCGCCAATCCAAAAAGTGTAAACCAAAAAAACAATACTGAAAGCCGTAAACCAAAAAGTAAATTTGGCTAATTTTTCGCTGTATAAAGAAGTTTCGAAAACAACGGGAATCAACTGATAAAGGGAACCGAAAACCAGCATCATTAACCAGCCCAAAACGGCAGTATGAGTAACGGCAAGCATCCGGTGATTGTAGTATATTCCGGCAAAATCGGAACTGGTAAATACCATTAATATGCCCAAAACCAGAAGGCCTATGGCGGCAAAAAGAAAATGAGGTTTGACAACGCTGATATCGGGAGCTAAATCGGTATGTAGATTTTTGGCCATAATTGTGTTATTTATAAATAATTAGATAAGTATAATCCGGGGCGGCTTCTTTTGCCGTGATTTTGTAATTTCTTTTTTCCAGTTCAGGTAAAAGAAATTGAGGGATTCTTTTATGATGAACCAAAAGGGCTTCATTTTCTCCCAAGGTTTCAATATTTTCCAAAACGGTTTTCATCGGTAGCGGCATTTCAAGATCCCGTACATCGATTTCTTTTAATCTTCCTTGAAATTTATTTTTTATTTCCTCAAAATGAGCGGTATCCACTTCCGGATTTTGCCTTGAAGTTTTTGCTTGTTTTGGTTGCTTTTCCTCTTTCTCAATACTATGATATTTACAGGGTACTTTTTTACCGAATAAACGTTGAATAAAATTTGGCTTTTTACAATTGAGTTTGAAATAGGTAAGATAATTTCCCTCGTCATCTTGTTTCATCCAGTGAATAAAATTCTTACCGATAAGAAAATCAACAAGAGGGATGGGTTCAAAATCATTGATAATCAATAATATTTGTTCGGGTTTGATTTGTTTGGCTGCCTTGTTTATATAAGCAAAAGGATCTTTTCCTTCGGCGATAATGGGGCGTACATCCAAAGTGACAATTTCACGATTACTAAAGTCGGGAGGAAGGATATTTTTTGGTTCCTGCTTTTCTTCTCCTTGGTAATATTCCACTTCAAACCCGTTTTCTTCCAGTGATTTTAAAAAATCATTTACCGGTATTTTACCGATTTTTGCCGCATCCTTTACACTTACCCGTGTAGCCAAACTTCTTCTGAGAATCGGATTATTGAGCTTCTCAAATTTGGGATTAATAGCAGTAATGATATCAATTGCTTTGGGGTTGGCATTGAGTATTTTCGAAATTTTTGTGTCGGCAGTTATTTTCATTCCGGGTTATTTTGATACAAAGGTAAGAACATTTTTTGCTATTTAAAACAATTCTAAATAAAAAAATACTTTTTTGTCTTTTATTTGGATTTTAGGTAAAAAAAAGCCGCTATTGAGCGGCTTGGATTAATAATCTTCGAGTTCTAATTTTTCTTTTCTAAAACGGTCTTCTTCATCGCTTTTAATACCCAAGGCATCATAGATATAATAGAACGTAGAAAGCAATTCGGGTTTTCCATCTACAAGAGCCACATCATGTTCAAAATGAGCCGAAGGTTTTCTGTCTGCCGTTAAAATGGTCCAACCGTCAGAAAGTTGATTGATTTTATGAGTGCCCATATTGATCATGGGTTCGATGGCGAGGACCATTCCGTCTTTAAATTTCTTTCCTCTCCCGGGGCGTCCGTAATTGGGAACTTGCGGATCTTCGTGCATTTTTTTCCCCAATCCGTGACCTACCAATTCCCGGACCACTCCATATCCGTGGGATTCTGTATATTTCTGAATGGCATGTCCGATATCGCTCACCCGTTTGCCGGCACGAAATTGATCAATTCCTATATAGAGAGATTCCTTGGTTACATCCAGAAGTTTTTGCACTTCCGGGTCTATCTCTCCAATAGGAAAAGTATAGGCATGGTCCCCATAATAGCCGTTCATCAATACACCGCAATCCACAGAAAGAATATCGCCTTCTTCAAGCGGCTTGTTATTGGGGATTCCGTGCACCACTTGGTCATTGGGGCTTACGCAAAGAGTATTGGGAAAGCCGTACATCCCGAGGAAACCGGGTTTTCCGCCATGATCACGTATATATTCTTCGGCTAATTTATCAAGGTATAAAGTAGTTACTCCGGGTTTGATTTCTTTGGCGAGCATCCCCAGAGTTTTGGATACCAATAAGGCACTTTTCCGGATTAATTCGATTTCTTCTTTCGTCTTGATTTTTATCATTCTTACAAATATTTATCAATTAATTCTTTTGTTTTCGGATTGGAAGGACGTGAGGCATTGTTATCTATGATTTTCCCTTCTTTGTCTATAAAAATAAAACGAGGAATCCCGGTCACATCATAAGCTTTGAGAAATTCCGAATCTCGCTCGGGAATAATTAACTGTATTCCTGTAATTTTTCCGGACTTTACCATCTTTTCCCATTTCCCTTTGTCATCATATACATCGATACTTACAAAAACCACATCCTTTCCTTCATATTCTTTTTTGAGTTTTTCCAAAAAAGGAATTTCGGCACGGCAAGGAGCACACCAAGTGGCCCACAGGTCTATATATACATTTTTCCCTTTGAAATCCGACAGATGATATTCTTTTCCGTTGATATCGTAGGCGGTAAAATCGGGGGAAGGATTTCCGGCTTGTAATTTTTTCAGGTTATTATATTTTTCCGTAATTACTTTTCGTACGGCAGGATCTTTGACATTTCGATCAAAAACAGCATAAAAATCATCTAATTTTTTGGTATAGCCGATTCCTTCCTGGGCCAACTTGGCAATGGCTTTTTCTTTTAATGCGGGATTGGAAGTAAATTTTTTCTCTGCCGTAACCAGCATTCCATACATAAAATCTTCTTGTAATAATTTTTTGTCGGCATCTTCTATTAATGAGTTGACTACCAAATCCAAATATCCGGGAACTTTAATCAGCGCAGGGTCTTCGGTCCCCAGCCCGTCAAGAGGAGCAGGATAGCCGGGTGAAGTTTGATAGGGCTTTTTGAGTATAAAACTCTTATAACGTGGATACTGAGAAAGCATTTGATTTCTTTCCACCAAATATTTCTTTGCTTGTAAACCGGTAAAATCATTTTTTGAGTCAAAAGCATCATTCAGCCTTTTTAGTTTTGCTTGATATAAACTGTCAACTGTTTTCAGGAAATCCTTTTCAGGTAAATTGACCAAGTTTTGCAATGCATATTTTTGTTTGTCTTTTTCATTTGCCAACATTTCGGCAGCTAAAAAATTATTGATATCGGCACCGGTTCCTTCATACCGGATGGTTTCATCGAATTGATTTCCATCCACATAAATTTTCAGATCCATTCCGGGTTGGAGGTAAATGTCCGAATATTCTTTGCCGATATTTATTTTATAATAGCCTTCGGGAAGACTCAAAGTATCTGTAAAATTCCCCGGGGAAATATTTTTTATGATTAATATATTCTTATTTTGATCCGTTATGTAAGCGACTTGTTGAGGGAGGTTTTCAGCTTCAATACTGATAATTTCTTTTGGGTTTTCGTTTACGGTTTTTTTTGTGCTTGAACAGGATTGGATAAAAAATAATAAAATCCAAAGGGAGAAGAGGGGAAATTTTTTCATGATTGTTGTTTTTTATGTTTATTGACAGAGTAAATAATCAGTAGTAATCCGGCGAGTGCAAAAGGAATACTCAGAAGTTGGCCTGTGTTGAGGCCGGTTGCCAACATCAGACCGGAAGGGGTTTCTTTTTGGGGTTCTTTATAAAATTCAATAAAAAATCTCACCACCCAAAGAAGGGTAAAGAAGATTCCGAACAGCATGCCTTCATATCTTTTTATATCAGTTTTCCAGTAGAGATACATAAGAATCACAAATATAAGCAAATAGGCTGCCGCTTCATATAATTGTGTGGGGTGACGGGGAAAATCTTCTCCCAGGTTTTTAAAAATAAATCCGTAGTTGCTTCCGGTGGGTTTGCCTATGATTTCGGAATTCAGCAAATTTCCGATACGCACCAAAGCGCCTCCGAAAGGAATGGTTAAGGCAATCCGGTCAAGTAGCCAAAGAAATGATTTTTTGCCTTTCAGGTATTTTTTCCAGAAAAGAATCAAGGCGATAAAAACGCCAATGGTTGCCCCGTGACTGGCAAGCCCTTGAAATCCGGTAAATTCTATTCCGCCGGGAGTATGACGAATGGGAAGCAGAATTTCATCTAAATGATGCTTAAAGTAATCCCAATCATAAAAAAATACATGTCCCAAGCGTGCTCCCAAAATGGTTCCGAGTCCGACATACATTAGTAAAGGGTCTAATAGTTCGTAAGGGATACCTTCTTTTTCAAAAACTTTTTTCATAATATAATAACCGGCACCAAAACCGATTACAAACATCAAACTATAATATCGAACGGTAAAAAAACCGAGGTCAAATCCGAGATTCGGATCCCAAACAATGGAGAGTATATTCATTTCTTCTTTTTTAATTTTAATTCTTCTTTGGTAGGAACAGGATCGTAACCGGATCCTCCCCACGGATTACAACTGGCAATTCTTTTGATAGAAAGCCATCCGCCGGTAAATAAACCGTGTCTTTTCAAGGCTTCAATGGTATAATGCGAGCAAGTAGGAGTGTACCTACAATTTGACCCCAAAAGAGGTGACAAAAAATATTGATAAAATTTCACTAACCAAACAAAAGGTTCGGCTATGATTTGAGTAATTTTATTCAGCACATTAATTTTTTTACAAAAATAACAATTTGAATGGAAGTGAATTGAATTTAAGGATATTTTAATATTACCTGCCGTATAAAGCCATAATTTCCGCTTCTTCCAAGCTGTGTTTTTTGATTTCTTGGAAAACGATTTCCGGAGGAGTATCAGCGGGTAATCTCAAAAATGGGGTGTTTAAGGCATAGACTTTTATAAAATAACGGTGAGGTTTTCCCGGAGGAGGACAGGGGCCGCCATACCCGTATTCTTTATAGTCGTTAATGCTTTGAATAGCGGTTTCAGGAAGAAGTTGCGGAAAAACACTTCCGGCACCCGTAGGTAACTCCATAATATCCGCAGGAATATCAAATACCAACCAATGCCACCAGCCGTTTCCGGGAGCATCGGGGTCAAACATGGTGACGGCATAACTTTGGGTTCCTTTCGGTGGATTTTGCCAATGCAATTCGGGAGAAATATTTTTGCCGCCACAATTGTATTTATCATATACTTGATCCAAGCTGAAAAATTCACCTAAATCGGTACTGGCCAGTGTAAATTCGGATTGTCCGAATGCTCTTGGGCTCCAAAATGAGAAAAGGAGCATCATGGAAGAGAAGACATGTTTTTTCATGATAGGAGATTTTTAATGTTCTTTAAATGTACAAAATTTATAAAAATAAAATTTCTTTATTTTACTTTTATATATGATTTATAAGAAATAAACTTATATTTATCTTGTTTATACTTCAAATTTGTCAAGGTTGAAATTTTTTCTGACTTGAAGAAATCAAACCGGCTTTTCATCTATCCATTTTCCATTTTAATCGAATCAAAGATTTGGATTTCTATTTAGCAGGCTATTTTTAAAATTAAAAAATGAAATTAGTAGCTCTAACAAGTAAATTATTTCTTCTTCTTTTCTTTATGGCAGGAGTGAAAAATAGTCAAGCTCAATGGAATATTTCTTTTAGTGGGGGTTTCAGTTTCCCAACAGGAAAGTATGCTTCCCATACCCAAGGGGATATTTTAAGCCGTGAAATAGGAGCAAATAAAATGAAACTTTACGGTTTTGATCAAAACATCAAAGGTCTTTACCAGTTTAATACAGATTGGGAATTTTATTTCGGAAAAGCCGGTATAGGAATAAGTATGGGGCAATTTGCTCATGAAATTAGCGAATTTAACTATCATAAATCTTTTCCTTATGATTTTGAAACCAATCAAATGAAAGTAAACTATTACGGAGCAGGAAGTCAATATAAATGGGAATATAAAAGTTTCTCAATAGCTATGCAAATGAGAGCCGGAATAATGCATTATCAAGCAAGTCCGGTTTTGGAGGTTTTTTATCAAGGAGAAGACCTGATTACAGGTCCCGTGCCATTGAGAAATTCTTGGATTGAAAAACAGAATTTACCTTATCTATC
>JAMOVT010000008.1 GCA_027061855.1 Flavobacteriales bacterium | reverse complement strand
TTCAGCTATGGCGCATAAGCTATAAAAATTTACAAGAGATATACAATAACACCCATGATGGTAATTTTATAGGGCGAATGATAGCCGAGCGATTATTATTGATAAAATCAAAAAGGGAACTTTCACTTTTATATGAAACTGCAGAAGAAAGATATCTCAAATTATTTACTGAACGCCCCAATTTATTTGTCGAAATCCCTTTAAAATATATTGCTTCTTATATCGGAGTAACTCCTCAAGCTTTAAGCCGTATCAGAAAACGAATTTCTTAACTTCGATTCATTGTATTTGAGTATTGGTAAAAGTATTTTTGTATAATAAAAAATAATCCTGATTTTTTCTTGGCCTTTGTCCGGTTATCCATAATTAAGCTAAAAAAATGAAAAATAAATATACTCCTGCCTTATATCCTCCACAGGAAGAAAAACTAAATATTATCACTCATGCCTTGGGATTGACTTTCAGTTTTGCCGGTTTATATTTATTAATTCTGAAAGCGAGCAGGATGACCCAAATTACTCACAGCATAAGTTTACTTATTTACGGTTTTAGCCTTATCATTCTTTATGCCGCCTCTACTTTCTATCATGCTGCCAAAGATCCCGAAAAGAGAAGGATATTAAATATCTTTGATCATGCTTCCATTTATATTCTTATTGCAGGCAGTTATACTCCTTTTGCTTTAATAACATTAAAAGGGAAAACGGGCTGGTGGCTTTTCGGAATTATTTGGATGATTGCCTTAGCCGGTGTAATTCTCAAATTATTTTATACCGGAAAATTTGACAAACTCTCTACTATAATATATGTAGTTATGGGATGGCTGGCTATTTTTACTATGAAACCTTTAAGTCAAAACCTAAGCCGTGAAGGGCTTTTTTGGCTTATTGCAGGCGGAATCTTTTATACAATCGGAGCTCTGTTTTATAGCATGGCAAAAATCAAATTCAATCATGCCATCTTCCATGTTTTTGTCTTGTTGGGAAGTTTGTGTCAATTTATGGCAATATATTTTTATGTTCAATAAATCAGTTTGTTGAAAAAGCTTCGGGGTCTTCAAGAACATGATATCTCGGATCATCAATATTATGAATAATCACTTTGGAAAAATCAGGATTATTTTTAGTTAATAAAAACTTACTTTCTTCACTCAAATGCTTCAAAAAAACTTTCTTACCGGCGGCTTGATATTTTTCAATGATATTTTTTAATGCCATAATGGCGGAATGATCTGAAACCTTGCTTTCCATAAAATCAATTTCCACCGTATCGGGATCATTTTGCACATCAAATTTTGAATTAAAGGCGGTAATGGAGCCGAAAAATAAGGGTCCCCAAATTTCATATACTTTTGTTCCATCCTCTTTAATAAACTTTCGAGCACGAATGCGCTTTGCACTTTCCCATGCAAAAACCAAAGCCGAAATTATCACTCCGGAAATCACCGCAATGGCCAAATCTTGCCAAACGGTAATGGCAGAGACTACCAAAATAATTAACGCGTCAGAAAAGGGAATTTTATGCAAAATCCGAAAACTCGACCAGGCAAAAGTACCGATAACCACCATAAACATAACACCTACCAAAGCGGCAATTGGGATTTGTTCTATATATTTGGGCGCAAATAAGATAAAGAAGAAAAGAGCCACAGCTGCAACTATACCGGACAATCTTCCTCGCCCACCCGACTTAATATTAATTACCGATTGACCAATCATGGCACATCCTCCCATTCCTCCGAATAATCCGTTAATAATATTGGCTCCTCCTTGTGCAATCGCTTCCCTATTTCCATTTCCGCGAGTTTCGGTCAAATCATCTATCAGATTTAAAGTCATCAGCGACTCAATAAGACCTATCGCGGCCAAAATAGGAGCATACTTCAATACTATTATAAGTGCTTCTTTGGTCCATAAAGTGGAATTCGTAAATAAATCCCATTGAAATTTCGGTAGCATTTCCATAAAGCCTCCACGTTCACTAAGCGGTTTCCCGCCTCCCTGCTCTATAAAATTTCCTACCGTCATACTGTCCAACTTTCCTAAAATGACTATTCCCGTGATAATCAAAATCGCAATCAAAGCCTCCGGCACTTTTTTAATGAGTTTGGGTAAAATCAGCATAATAGCCATCGTCAAGAAAACCAATGCCAACATCAAATACATTTCTTGCCCCTGCAACCATTCTTTATGAACTACTCCCGAAGAATCTACCGTTTTGAATTTAAACATTTCAAGTTGTGAAAGGAAAATTACAATGGCAAGTCCATTAACAAATCCCATCATTACAGGATAAGGAATCAATCGCACCAGTTTTCCTAATTTAAAAACCCCTGTTAATATCTGAATAAGTCCCGTAAAAAGTAAAGTGATAAACAAAAATTGAAGACCGATTTCTCCCACTCCTTTTTCCATTCCATATTGATGTCCCTCTTTTATCAATCCCACCATTACCACAGCCATAGCTCCGGTTGCCCCTGAAATCATACCGGGACGGCCACCAAAAACAGCGGTTATCAACCCCATCATAAAAGCCCCAAGCAAACCAATCAGCGGATCGACCCCTGCTACAAAGGAAAAAGCAATAGCTTCGGGAATCAAAGCCAATGCCACCGTCAATCCGGAAAGAATATCATCTTTTTTATTGGCAATCTTTCGGGTAATATATTTTGTCATAAATAATTTTTCTCAAATTAAAAACGGCAAAAGTACATTAAAATACTTCAAGTCTTCTGATTTTTAATTATTTATTTTCTTCATCTCCCTCTTCCTCCTAAAAAGAGTAGACTCTTCAAAAAAATGTGTATTTTTATCTCATAAATTTTATAGATGAAAAAACGTACTTCTTTTGCGAATCTTTCTATTGATAAATCCTCTCAAAAAAATAATTTTTTACCCCATGAAGGTTTTGCTGCGGGGATTCCACCCTTTTTAAGGGGGCCCTATTCCACTATGTATGTTATGCGCCCTTGGACCATCAGGCAATATGCCGGATTTTCCACCGCCGAGGAGAGTAACGCCTTCTATAAACGCAATTTGGCCGCCGGACAAAAAGGATTATCCGTTGCTTTTGACCTTCCCACCCACCGCGGTTACGACTCCGATCATCCGCGTGTGAAAGGAGATGTGGGAAAAGCAGGTGTGGCCATAGACAGCGTGGAAGACATGAAAATATTGTTCGACGGAATTCCGCTCGACAAGATGTCGGTTTCCATGACGATGAACGGCGCTGTACTTCCCATTATGGCCTTTTATATTGTAGCAGCCAAAGAACAAGGAGTACAACCGGAACAACTGGCTGGTACCATTCAAAATGATATTCTCAAAGAATTTATGGTGCGAAACACCTATATTTATCCTCCTGCCCCATCAATGAAAATCATTTCGGATATTTTTGAATATACTTCCAAGAATATGCCCAAATTCAACTCGATAAGTATCTCGGGTTATCATATCCAGGAAGCCGGAGGAACTCCCGAAATCGAATTGGCTTATACTTTGGCAGACGGACTGGAATACATCAGAACCGGATTAAAAGCCAGCATGGAAATCGACCGGTTTGCTCCTCGACTTTCTTTTTTCTGGGGAATAGGAATGGATCATTTTACCGAAATTGCCAAAATGAGGGCGGCGAGAATGCTTTGGGCAAAAATTGTGAAACAATTTTTGCCTCAAATACCCAAATCCATGGCCTTGCGCACACATTCGCAAACCAGCGGCTGGTCGCTTACCGAACAAGACCCTTTCAATAATGTGGCACGCACGCTTATTGAAGCGGCGGCAGCAGCTTTTGGGGGCACCCAATCTCTTCATACAAATGCCTTGGACGAAGCCATTGCCCTGCCTACGGATTTCTCTGCACGTATTGCAAGAAATACCCAACTTTTTTTACAAGAGGAAACCGGAATTACAAAAACCGTTGATCCTTGGGGCGGTTCTGAATATGTAGAAAAACTGACAGAAGAAATCGCCGCCAAAGCCTGGGAACTGATTCAAGAAGTGGAAGATTTGGGAGGTATGACCAAAGCCATAGAAAAAGGAATACCAAAATTGCGCATCGAAGAAGCTGCTGCAAAAAAACAAGCCCGGATCGACTCGGGACAAGATACGATTGTGGGAGTCAATAAATATCCTTTGAAAAAAGAAGCGCCTATTCCCATACTCGATATTGACAACGAACTCGTAAGGCAAACGCAAATAGAAAAATTAAAAGAAATCAAAGCCGGTAGAAATCAACAGGAAGTAGAAAAAATTATAAACGAATTGACCCAAGCAGCCGAAGACGGAAAACGAAATTTGTTGGAACTTGCAGTGGAAGCGGCCGAAAAAAGAGCTACCTTGGGAGAAATTTCGGATGCCCTCGAGAAGGTTTACGGAAGACATAAAGCAAATATTCAAACTATCAGAGGAGTGTATGCAAATGAAATAAACAACGATCCCGGCTTTAAAAAAGCCAGAGAATTAGCTGATCAATTTGCGGCTTTGGAAGGACGCCGCCCCCGCATTATGATTGCCAAAATGGGACAAGACGGACACGACCGCGGAGCCAAAGTGGTAGCCACCGCCTACGCGGATATTGGATTTGACGTGGATATCAGTCCGCTTTTTCAAACTCCCCAGGAAGTGGCCAAACAAGCGGTAGAAAACGATGTGCATATCCTGGGAGTCTCTTCCCTTGCAGCCGGACATAAAACCCTGATTCCCGAAGTAATTAACGAATTAAAAAAACTGGGGAGAGAAGATATTCTGGTGATTGCCGGCGGTGTGATCCCCAAGCAAGATTATGAATTTTTATTCAAGAAAGGAGTAGCCGGAATTTATGGCCCGGGAACCAAAATAAGCGATGCAGCCATTGATATGCTCGAAATTCTCTTGAAAATGTATGGCCACGCTTAATCTTTAAACAAAGAAAATTCCATTTTTTTGACCGGATTAAAATGCAAAGCGCCTTTGTTGATATATAAAGGGCTGTCAAAATTATTGGTAAATAAGCTCCCCGTTCCCAATCCTTGGGGGATTTTTACTTTTTTGTTTGCCGTATATTGGGCAATGGCATTCAAACCGGTATTGCTCTCCAAAGCCGAAGTAATCCACCAGCCTATTCCCAGTTTTTCTGCGGCTTGTATCCAGGAATCACTGCCTATAAAGCCTCCGTGCAAAGCAGGCTTCAAAATGATATATTGAGGACGGATTTGTGCCAAAACCGCTTCTTTGTCCGCATCAAATGAAATCCCGATTAATTCTTCATCCAAGGCAACAGGCAAAGGAGTTTGCTCACAAAGCCGCACCATTTCTTCCCATTGACCCGCTTTAATAGGCTGTTCTATGGAATGAATTTGAAAATCCGAAAGGCGTTTGAGCTTTTCCAATGCTTCCCGCGGAGAAAAAGCTCCGTTGGCATCTACGCGAATTTCTATTTCGCCCGGCGAAAACTGACTGCGGATATATTTCAACAAATCCAATTCGTCTTGAAAATCTATCGCCCCTATTTTGAGTTTGATCACCCCGTAGCCTTCCTCAATTTTTTGTTTTATTTGCTCAAACATAAAATCTTTGGGTCCCATCCAAACCAGTCCGTTGATGGGAATGGATTTTTTTCCTTCGGTGAATTCCGATGGGTACAATAAAAAAGTATCCTCCGCTTGAAAAGAAAGAAAGGCTTGCTCCAAACCGAAAATAATAGATGAAAAATCTTTTAGTTGCTCAAAAAGTTCCTCACGGGGCAAATCCAAATTATCCAAAGCCCAATCCAATTTTTCCTCATAACCGGGCACATCCTCGGCACTTAAACCTTTGAAAAGTGCCGCTTCACCATAGCCGGATTTGTTTTCATCAAAAATGCGAATGAAATAAGTGTCTTTTTGCAAAAGCGTCCCGCGGGAAGTACCCGCAGGACGTTTAAAAATCAAAGAATATTTTTTGAATTCTCCTTTCATTATTTAAGCTTTCACTTTTTGAGTTTTCTTTCCTTCTTCCTTTTTTTCTTTTTTATTTTCTTCTTGTGCTTGAATAGCGGTAATCAAAATAGTATTATAAACATCATCAACCGTACATCCTCTACTCAAATCGTTTACAGGTTTGTTCAACCCTTGCAACATCGGTCCGATGGCCAAAGCGCCGGTTTCTCTTTGCACCGCTTTATAGGTATTGTTTCCGGTATTCAAATCGGGGAAGATCAAAACACTGGCTTGTCCGGCAACGGGAGATCCGGGCAATTTTTTCTGTCCCACTTCGGGATCTACGGCTGCATCATATTGAATAGGTCCTTCCACCAAAATATCCGGACGCAATTCTTTGACAATTTCCGTAGCTTTTTTCACTTTTTCCACATCAGCCCCTTTTCCGGAACTTCCTGAGGAGTAAGACAACATAGCCACCTTGGGTTTTATCCCGAATTTCTTAGCGGAATCTGCTGTTTGTATGGCAATCTCTGCCAATTCCTCGGCATTGGGATTAGGATTAATGGCACAATCGGCAAAGGCGGAAACACGATCAGGCAGACACATAAAGAAGGTGGAAGAAACAATCTTGGCATCGGGTTTTGTTTTGATTACCTGTAAAGCCGGACGAATAGTATGTTGAGTAGTATGCGCTGCTCCCGATACCATTCCGTCGGCATCTCCTTCATGCACCATCATGGTTCCAAAATACGATACATCTTTGATTAAATCCTTGGCAGTGGTTTCGGTCATTCCCTTATGTTTTCTTAACTCATATAATTTTTCGGCATATTTTTCGGCCACAGGATCCGTATCGGGGTCTATGATTTTTATTTTATTGCAATCGAGATTGATTCCTTTGTTTTTTACAATATTGCAAATTTGGTCTCTTTTGCCCAGTAAAACCAAATCTACCAATCCGGTAGCTTGCAATTTACAAGCGGCTTTAAGAATCCGTTCATCCGTTCCCTCGGGTAAAACAATGGTTTTTTTCTCACGTGAAGCCCATTCTTCCAAATTGTAAAGAAACATGGAGGGTGTCATTTTATTTATTTCGTAACTGATGAGTTTTCTCAATAGGAATTTTACATCTACATATTTTTTAAATAACTGTATAGACCTTAAAATTTTGCGCACATCATAGGGATTTATGCGAGGTTTGAGTTCGGCAATTTTTGTGGTGGTTTCATAAGTATTAGGGCGCACCAAAATTATGGGCAAAGAAGTATTTATACTGGTGATTAATCGCATAACGGGTTTTTCCGGTTTGATTCCTCCGGTTAATACCAGACCCGAGATAGAAGGATAGTTATCACTCTTATCCGCCTGAATGGCTCCCAGGATTAAATCCGCCCGGTCGCCGGGAGTGATTACCACGGTCTTTTCCCGCAAGCGGGTAAGATAATGGCGCAATTGCATGGCTCCCACTTCATAATATTTTACCGGTTTTTCCAAATATTTTTCACCAATTAAAACTTCTCCTTTAAAAGCATCCAAGATGTCTCGCACACTGGGTTTCAAGAGATTTTCGTCACGCGGAATGGCGGCCACATAAGTATCCTTATCCACCACTTTTTTTATGGCTTTGACCACGGTTTTCAGGTTTTTGGGTTTGATTTTATTGGCAATAATAGCAGGAACTTCCACTTTTTCTTCTTTGAAACTCTCGTAAGCCAATTTGATATTGCTTGTATATTCTTCAAGCGATTTTGATACTCCGCTGGAAACCAAAATCACGGGAATGGAAAGATTGGCCGCCAATCTCACGTTCAGTTCAAACTCGATCATGGTTCCTTCTCCGGAAAAATCACTTCCTTCAATAAGAATAAAATCATATTTCTTTTCCAGTTTTTTATATTTCCGGATAATCCGGTCGAGTATTTTGCTTTCTTCGCCCTTGTTTAAAAGTTCGACCAGTTCGCTTCTTTTAAAACCATAGGCATCTTCGTATTTTAAATCCAGATTGAAATATTTGATCATGGTCAAAATATGGTTATCCTTGGATTCCCCTTCATCATTAATCACAGGACGAAAATAACCCACCTTGTTTTTCAACACCAGGAGTTCGTTCATCAATCCAATGCTAATCAAAGACTTACCGCTGTTCGGCTCGAGTGTGGCAATATAAACCGCTTTGTTCATTTTTTTTATTTTTTTGTAATTATCAAATAGTAGAACAAAGTTACGCTATTATAGAATTTAAAAGCTGTTTTTCTTCTTTTTTATGGTAAATTTTGTGTTAAGAATGGGAAAAGAATCTAAAACACATATATAAAAAAAACCTTACCGGTTGTGATAAGGCTTAACTTTTATTCATTGAAAAACTTTGGATATCAAAACATCTTTCCTACAGATACTCCAAACCAAGGAAATTTCACATCATAATTATTTTTAATTAAAGGGGTGAATGTAGCTCGAAATACCCAATGATTATCAAAAATTTGTTTATAACCGGCAATTAAAAAATAATTATGTATGATATCCGGATTGCTTACTTCGCTTTTAAAATAATTTTCTCCTTGCTCGTGAGCCCATGTATAACCCGCTCCGAATTCCAGGTAATTACTGTTTTTTAAATACATGGTATATTGAACCGAAACAGGAAGAGTTACATATTTTGTATTCTCACTGTAATAACCTACACCTGCCCGAATACTCCACATGGGTTTGGATAAAATTTGCCTTTCATAATTGATAGAGCCGAATATTCCATTTCCCAGAAGTTCTGCATAAACAAAATTTTTCTTAGGCCAATTGACCTTCTTTTCCTGTGAGTAAATATTAAAAGAAATAAAGAAAATAATAATATAAATTAATTTAAGATAGTTTTTCATAACTAAAATTGATATTTTAAAGTGGGACTAATACTAAATGTTTCAAAAGAGTCAAGGTCAAAAAGACCAAGAGAAGCTGTATAATAGAGTCTGCTTTTCACTCCAAGTTCAAATTTTCCGCTTTTATAAAAGAAATATTCAAACCCCAGGAAAAAACCCCCTTCATTTAAATTGTATTCATTAAATCCCGTACGTTCCATGATTTCAATGGAACCATCAGGATAAATTAAAATTTCCTGTTGATGGGGATCCAATAAATAAACTCCTGCTGTAACCAAACTTTTATCCGAGATTTTACCTTTATAAAACAATTGATAAAAATAATTTGTATGTTTAAGAGTAAAATCATGAATGTAAATAAAATGATCTTGAAATTGGAAAGATAAATCATATTTGCCATAATTATTGGATTGCGCCAAACCGAAGCCTACAAAATTTTTAGGTGACAATGCAAAATTCACCTCAAATCCCATATAATTTCCTAAACGATTTTTCTGAACCAAATTTGCCCCGAAAATATCATAAATAGGTTCAATATATCCTCCTTTTTTAATTATTTTTTCTCCATAATTAACAAAAAAAGTATATTGCAATCCATAATCCGCTTGAATACTCCACCGGCTTGTTTTTTCTTGTGAAAATACATTTAAGCTTATAATACCTATAAAAAAACCTAATATTAAATTTTTATTCATATATTTTAATTTTATAGGGGATAGAATTTCTACCCCCTTATTAGTTTAATTATTAATTTTCACCCATCTATGGGGCATGGTATAAGAAAAATTGGCACCGCAATCATATATAGGCCATAATTTATCGCTAAAACTGTTTTCGCCTGCCTTTTTGACACAACCATTATCTATTAAATTTACCGCAAAAAAACTCATCTAAATCCCGTTTCAAAATTCTAATAATTTCGTCTTTGGTACTGACTGTAGTTTTTAAATTAACTGCGCCATAAGTTTAATCTCCCCATTTGATTCTGGAAAATTCAAAATTTATGGTTTTTTTAAAATTTTAAGCAAATAAAAGGATATATAGTAAATGCTTCTGGTGAAGAAGTAGAAACAGTAAAATAATAGGTAGTATTAATTCCCAGCTCATAGTATTTATTTGAATAAAAGATATAGTCTCCTCCAAATAAAATTCCAATTTCATTTAGATTGGCAAAATTAAAACCAGTTCTTCGATATAAAGTTATTGTATTACTGGCTAAATCAATTTCAATTTCGTCCTGACTTGGATTTAATAAATATAACCCAACTTTCCAATAAAATTTATTTTTATTGAGAATATTGTGTTTTATGTTTAATTCAAAATAGTTATTTAAATGTCGTAATTTATAATCAACTATTTCAAAAACAGTGTTTTGTAATTGGACTTCTCCATTATAAAGACCGTAATTTTCACTTCTTTGATAAGAAATTCCTATTAGATTTTTTTTATTAATATATGAGACTTCAATTCCCATAATAGTACCAAAAGGTTTCTTTTGTAATAAATCATAGCCATAATAAGTTTCTATTGGGGTAATATAAGAATCGTTATATTTAACAGTTGTGTTATAATCTACAAAAAAATTGTATTGAGGTCCTACATGAAAATTTACTTTCCATTTTTTAGTCTGAGCCATTGAATTTAGGGTAAAAATAAATACACCAAATATTATTATATTTTTAATTTTCATAAGTTTCTTTTTATAAAGAATATCCAATAATTAAACTAAGCGTGTTGTTAACATCCAAATTTTCAGAATAATTTTGTATCTCAAATTTACTACCAATTTTAATATTTTTGTATATTTTAGTTAGTATAGAAAATTGAATATTATAGCCAAATCTAAATTTTTTTAAATTTTTATAATTATTTCCTTCATAAAATTTATCATTAATGTGAGCTAAACTCCCTCCAATACCCATCCTAAAATCTAGTTTTCTATTATTATCAAATGGAGAATACAGAAAATTAGTATTAAATTGGTTTTGATAAGTAAAAATATTAGGATCTATTGATTCTTCTCCGGCGGCATATATATAATTAAAGTTTATAGCAAATGAAGTATCAAATTTATATTCATACCCAAATTCTAAAATTTTTCCTACAACACTACGTTCAAAAGATGCATGGCCACCGCCTATATAGATTAATTTTTTTAATTGTAAGGTTTCTTGTCCTGATACAACTAAATAAAACAATATTATTATTATTGACAAATGAAATTTCATATTTTTATATTTTAAAGGGGATAGGAAATCTATCCCCTTTTATTTTATTATTTAATTATTAATTATTTATTTTGATCCATCTATGTGGCATGGTATAGGAGAAATTGGCTCCACAATCATATATAGGCCATAATTTATCACTAAAACTGTTTTCGCCTCTCCAAGTACCACATCCATTATCGAGTAAATTAGATGCAAAAAACTCATCGGAATCCCGTTTCAAAATTCTAATAATTTCATCTTTGGTTCTAACTGTAGTTTTTAAATTAACTGCTCCATAAGTTTTATCTCCCCATTTGATACCTGAAAATTCAAAATTTATAGGATCTGTTTTATCCTCTTCATAGACAACAAATAATTGTTCATGAATAGGATCCGAACATTCCCAATTGGCATCCCATAAAACAGATAACCACTTCTTTTTTTTATTTCTTATATCCTTTCTAGAAAAATCTATTTGCACTTGGTCACTAAAATTATTAATTATCACATCTTTACCGTCATTTCTATATTCCAAATATTCTCTGCTTCCTACTCGGGCAATAATAATTTCACTACCGCCACCATTTCCAGTTAAAGAAACCCATTTATCATATTGTTTAATTAATTTTCCGTGCCCCACAAAAACTTGTCGTACATATTTTTGATTAGGCCCCACTAAATCACTACATAATCCATTATATAAGTTACCAGAATTATTTCCTATAGGTCCTCCTCCATCTTCCGGTGGCATAATTATACTTTGCGTATTTTCTGGTTGTACTATAATAGTTAAATTGTCTTGTGCATAATCATCATTTGTCATTACTGTTTCCACATTATCATTCCCCGTAGTATATTTATAACCTATTGCTTCATCTGCTTCCATAACCGCAGGAACTATAGTATATTCATCGGCATCAATTTCCAGTGATTTAGTATCTTCATCTTTAAAATAAGGGATATAAAAAACAATTTCAGCTGTCTCAAACCAATCTTCTTCATTTTGTTTAGTATTATTATTCAAATTATTAATCAAATAATTTAAATTAGGATATTTATTTTGGCTTTTATTAGACAAAATAGATTTAAACTTATTTTTGAATGCGCCTTTATATTGAACAGGTAATTTTGATTTCGAATACACTTTGCTATTTTCAGGCTCTAAAAGGTCTTTCAAGCTTACATAATAATCTTTATAAACTTTATTTGAAGATAAATAATAAATTTCAGAAACCACCTTTTTGTCAGTAAACAATTCTTTCATTGTTGAAAGTTCCAAAATAGCATTTCTCATTCTTTCTCTCGAAGAATTTTCCAAAACTCCACTGATTTCATATGGATCATTATTTTGTTCAACATTTGATTGTTGCAATGAAACATCATCTTTTTTACAAGACGTCCATATTACTAATGTTAAAATTAAGGTTAAAAATAGAATTTTTTTCATGATTGTAATTTTTGGTTAAATAAATTTAATTACAAGTTATACCCACTTGCAAAGGTCATTCTTCTTCTTTTATAGAAGTTACATTTTCATCTTTTATTTAACTGAAAATACTTATCTTTGTTCAGCTAAATAAAAGTTTAGCATATGGGAGGGCTATTCAAAGTTTCTCGACAGCGATAGCCTTCCTTTTTAAAAAAATTTTTCCCTCTTTACATACTTTATAAATTTTTAAAATTAATTCTTAGCAAATATACAAAAAAAAAATAAGTCTTGCAAATTATATACAACAATAAGCATCATTAATTGCGATTTATTTAATCATCAATATTTTAACAAAATCAAAAAAAATTACATTGAGGCAAAAAAAACATAAAATCAATAAATATATAGGGAGAAGAGAAATGCAACAAAAATCACAATTAACTGAAATGCATTTTTTTACCTTAAAAATTGAATAATTATAATTTTATATAAACGTTATCAGATAAAATTTATAATAATTTACAAATAAAAAATTCGACTACTCTTAAAAATCCAATAAATGTTTTGCATGTTGTAAGGCGGAATCCGAAGGATTTTTTCCTTCAATCATTTCGGCAATCTCTCGGATGCGTTCATCCTTTTTCAATTCTTTTACATGAGTGGTAACTTCGGCCTCGCTTTCTTTGTAAACCTTATAATGTTTGTTTCCGGCAGCAGCTATTTGCGGCAAATGTGTAATGACAATAACCTGCATATTCCGGCTCATATTTTGCAGAACTTTGGCCATATTTTGTGCCACTTCTCCGGATATTCCCGTATCGATTTCATCAAATATAATGGTAGGTAAATTTTTATATCTCGATAAAACGGTTTTTACCGCCAGCATAATACGCGATAATTCCCCTCCCGAAGCAATTTGTTTTATTTCCCCATAACTCTTGCCTTTGTTTGAGGAAATCAAAAATTCCAATTCATCCATACCGTTGGGTTTGAATTCGTCCACCGGCTTAATCTCAATCTTTAACCGCGTATCACCCATTGATAATTGCGATAAAACTTCTTCAATCTGGTTGATCAACAAAGGGATAGCTTTTTTTCGTTTTGAATGAATTTTTCGGGCTGAATTCAATAATTTTTCTTTGGACTTCTCCACTTCCTTTTTTTGCTTTTCAATGGCGTTTTCCAAACCTGAAAGATCGGAAACTTCATTTTCCAAGCGGTTTCTAAGTTCAATCAACTCCGTAATATCCAAAGCTTTATGCTTTAACAACAAACGGTTATATTCATCCACTATTTGTTGCAAATTTTCTTTTTCAAAAGGTTCAAACTCATTTTCTTCGAGCATTTTTGCCATTTCCATTGATAAATCCGCCAATTCGATTTGCAAACTCTCCAAACGTTGACTTATTTCTTCAAACTGACTTCCGTAAGCAGAAATTCTCCGAAAGTTGTTTTTTAATTCAATCAACCGGTTATGGATTCCCAGTTCTTCATCGTCTATTTGATTTACCGCTTCCTGCAAAACCATTCCTATTTCCTCTGCATTTTCAAGCCTTTTCAAGCGGTTTTCCATTTCTTCGGGTTGGATTTCATCCAAGTTCAATTCCTTTAATTCCGATAATTGAAAAGATTTGTATTCCAACTCGTCTTGTGCCGTTTCCAATTTTTGTTTTAAACTTTCCAATTCCTTGGATAGCTTTTTATATTTATTAAGTTCAACTTGATATTTCTCTATCCATTCCTCATTCTCCGCTACCGCATCAATTAAATCAAATTGAAAATCTTTTTTATTGAGTTCCAATGTTTGATGCTGAGAATGAATATCTATTAATTTTTCGGTTAAACCTGTTAAATTTTCCAATCGCACGGGTGAATCATTGACAAAAGCACGGGATTTGCCACCGGGAAGCAATTCCCTCCGTATAATGGTTTCATCTTCATAATCCATTTCATTCTCATCAAAATATTTGTTAAGCGCATAGGCTTCAATAGCAAAATCGGCTTCTACTATACTTTTTTTCTCCGGATTTTTCAACAATCCCTGCCGGGCTCTTTTTCCCAGAATAAGTTCCATTCCACCCAATAAGATAGATTTACCGGCACCTGTTTCTCCGGTGATAATGGTTAGCCCTTTATCAAAATTCAAATCGACATGGTCGATTAATGCGTAATTTTTTATTTCTAAATGTCTTAACATCAGGTTTTCTTTTTCTTTTTCTTAGCAGCGGGAAACAAAACATTATTTAGTATCAAACGATATCCCGGCGAGTTGGGATGTAATTCCAATTCGGTTTTTGGATCTCCGATTCGATGACTGTAATCTTCGGGGTCATGTCCACCGTAAAAAGTAAACATTCCTTTTCCTTTAATTCCATGAATATATCTGGCTTCGCCATTGAGTTTGTTTTCGGCCATGATGATTATATTCGGCTTTATCAATTTACTGTCAAAAGCCGTGGTTTGTCCCATAAATCCTTTGATTAATATGGTATGGTTCTGGGTCAACATGGTAGGAACAGGATCCCATTTTGCCGAGAAATTTCGCAATTCAAAATAATCGCTTTCTTTGGGAATATGTCTTTTTCGCGTCATGTCGATATCCGAAAATTCATAGATCATCGGATTCGGTTCCAAAGTAAAATCCATAAAGGCAAATGTTTTTGAATAATTCAATTTATTTTGGTAACCCGCTTCGGAAGGATCACCGTCAAACATCGGTTCACAGATATCCACTCCATCGGCAGCCAAAGCAATATCAAAACTGTCTGTTGCCGAACACATGGCAAACATAAATCCACCTCCGGTTACATAATCACTTATTTTTTTTGCTACATCTCTTTTCAACTCGGATACTTTTTTGTATCCCAACTTTTGAGCCAATTTTTCTAAATTTTGTTTACGCTCTATATACCATGGAGCAGCGCGATAGGCGGCATAAAATTTTCCGTATTGTCCGGTAAAATCTTCATGATGCAGATGCAACCAGTCATATTCCAATAATTTGTCATTTAGGACCTCTTCATCATAAATCACATCATAAGGAATTTCTGCATAAGTCAACACCATGGTCACAGCATCATCCCAAGGCATTTTGTCTTTTGGCGAATAAACGGCGATTTTGGGAGCTTTTTCCAAGACTACTGCATCCATATTTTGAGAAGGAGAAGCAATTTGTTTGAGAATTTGCACGGCTTCGTCTTCGGATATGATTTCAAAACTTACTCCTCTTATTTGGCATTCTTCTTTGTATTTTTCATCAAAAGGCAACAAAAAGGAACCTCCGCGATAATTGAGTAACCATTTTACTTTGACTCCGTCTTCCAAGGCTTTGTAAACAATTCCATAAGCTTTGAGATGATTGGTTTGATTTTCATCCATCGGAATCAAAATAAATTTTGCCCATACCGGATGGATGAGCAAAAAGAATAATAAAAAGACGATATGTTTAGAAGGGTAAATCTTCATTTCCTGAGGTTGAATTAAAATCATCTCTTTCGGGCGGTAAAAAAGTATCCGCAGAAATATCACTGTTCAAACCCGATTCAATATTGAGCTCGTCGGGAGTGGAAGCTGCATCGACAAAGCGTCCGAAACTGTCTTCAAAATTCAAACGGATATTTCCCGTTTTACCGTTTCTGTGCTTGGCAATTATAAATTCCGCTTGATTATCTGTCGGCGTATCGTCTTCCCAGAGTTCAATTTTGTAATATTGAGGACGGTAAATAAAACTCACGATATCTGCATCTTGTTCAATGGCTCCCGATTCACGCAAATCCGAGAGTTGAGGACGTTTATGTCCGGTTTTGTCTGAGCGTTCCTCTACTTTACGTGATAACTGTGAGAGCGCGATTACCGGAATATCCAACTCCTTGGCAAGGGATTTTAAATTCCGCGAAATGGTGGAAATTTCCTGTTCACGGTTAAAATTCTGCTTTCCTCCTGTTTGTGCATGTACCAACTGTAAGTAATCGATAATTAATAATTGAATATCATATTGTGATTTCATTCTACGGGCCTGGGCACGTATATCAAAAATCGATAACATACTGGAATCGTTGATATAAATCGGCGCCTCACTGATTTTATGCATTTGGTGATTGAGGAGAGTCCATTCGGTATCGGTAAGTTTACCGCTCCGGAATTTTTCTGCCGGAATTTTAGTTTCAATAGAAAAAAGCCGTTTAATTAATTGCCCTGAAGTCATTTCCAAGTTAAAAATAGCCACCGGTTTTTTATGATCCACGGCAATATTTCTGGCCATAGTCAATACAAAAGCCGTTTTTCCCATTGCGGGACGTGCAGCGATAATAATCAAATCCCCGCTTTGCCAACCCGAAGTATATTCATCCAAGGTAGGAAAACCTGTAGGTATCCCACTTAATCCTTCTTGTTTGGCAAGTTGCTCCAATTGTTTTTTTACATCGGAAACGACTGAGCTGATGCCTACGGTTCCTTTTTTTAAACTTCCTTGCGATACTTCAAAAATCTTTTTCTCGGCTTCATCGAGCAAATGCAATACATCGGTCTCGTCATCATAGGCCTTTTCGGAGATTTCACCTGAAATTTCAATCAGCCTGCGCCGTACATACATTTGCAAAATAATACGTGCATGATACTCGACATGTGCAGCAGTTGCGACTATATTGGACAAAGTGACCAAATAATACTCCCCTCCTACTTGTTTGAGGGTTCCATTGGCCCGTAATTTATCCGAAACCGTTAATATATCAATAGGATCTCCGGCCTGAAAGAGCTCAATGATTACCGAATATATCTCCTGATGTTCGGGCAAATAAAAATGCATGGGTTCCAAGATATCAATTACTTCATCGACTCCTCTTTTGTCGATGAGCATGGCTCCCAATACACTTTTTTCCAATTCGATGGATTGTGGGGGCACCTTGGCCGTAGGAATTTCTATACTTCCCGCTTTTTTAAACGTTTTTAGATTGCTTTGTACCTTTCTTTCTTCCATTTTGTTCCTTGCGGTAAATTATTTTTTATTATCAACTTTCTTTTTTCGGGCATAAAAATACAAACTGTGACTTTCTATTTCTATATCCATGGCTTCTTCAAAATCATTTTTTATTTCGTCTATTCTCGGATCACAAAACTCTATAATTTCAAAGTCATCCAACATAATGATATGGTCATGGTTTTTATTAAAATAACTCTTTTCATAAAAGGCTTGTACTTTACCAAACTGGTGTTTTCGCACCAAACCGGCTTCCATTAGTAATTCCAATGTATTATATATGGTTGCCTTACTTACCGAGAAATGTTTTTTCTTAAAAAGATTATATAAATAGTCGATGTCAAAGTGTTCATCAATCTTATAAATTTCTTCTAAGATTGCATAACGCTCAGGTGTTTTTCTGAATTTTCTTTCTTCTAAATAATTGGTTAGCAACTCCTTAACCGTTTCATATTCTTTTTGAACACTCATTTCCTTTTCTTTTATTAAGAAAAATAAAAGTATAAAATTAATTCCAAAAAAACGAACTTGTTAATAAAAATATCAAAAGCTAATTCCTATTGTTAATAAGATACTTTCTTTCAAAAAAAATTACATATTCCTTCTATATTGGCCGCCTACTTCAAACAGAGCGCCGGTCAACTGTCCCAATGAAGCATATTTGGCCGCTTCCATGAGAGCTTCAAAAATATTTTTATTGTTTATGGCTGCTTCTTGCACTTTTCTCAACTTGGCCGGAGTAATATTTTTATAGGCTTTATGTAAATTTCTAACGGTTTCTATTTGCTGTTTTTTCTCTTCTTCCGTTGCTCGAATTACCTCACCCGGCAATTGGGTTTTACTGCCGTCTTTCCCTAAAAAAGTATTGACACCGATAATAGGCAATTCGCCGGTATGTTTCAAAGTTTCATAATACAAGCTTTCCTCTTGGATTTTACTACGTTGATACATGGTTTCCATTGCTCCCAATACTCCTCCACGCTCAGTCAGCCGATCAAATTCGGCATAAACGGCTTCTTCCACGAGGTCGGTAAGTTCTTCAATAATAAAGGCTCCTTGAATGGGGTTTTCATTTTTTGCCAATCCCAATTCTTTATTGATTATCAACTGAATAGCCATTGCCCTGCGTACACTTTCTTCGGTGGGGGTAGTAATTGCTTCGTCGTAGGCATTGGTATGCAGCGAGTTGGTATTATCATATATCGCATATAAGGCTTGAAGGGTGGTGCGAATATCATTAAAATCGATTTCCTGTGCATGCAAAGATCTACCACTGGTTTGTATGTGATATTTGAGCATTTGCGACCGCTTATCCGCTCCATACTTTTCTTTCATCGCTTTGGCCCAAATTCGTCTTGCCACACGACCTATCACAGAGTATTCCGCATCCATCCCGTTCGAAAAGAAAAAGGAAAGATTGGGTGCAAATTTATTGATATCCATTCCTCTTGCCAGGTAATATTCCACATAGGTAAATCCGTTTGCCAGCGTAAAAGCCAATTGGGTAATGGGGTTGGCGCCGGCTTCGGCAATATGATATCCCGAAATGGAAACCGAATAGAAATTCCGGACATTGTTTTCTATGAAATATTCCTGAATATCACCCATTAAACGCAAAGAAAATTCCGTAGAAAAAATACAAGTATTTTGTGCCTGATCTTCTTTCAGAATATCGGCTTGAATGGTACCTCTCACTTGGGAAATGGTTTTCTTTTTTATTTCTTCATATATTCCGGGTTCCAAAATTTCATCTCCCGTAATTCCAAGCATCATCAATCCCAATCCGTCATTTCCTTCGGGCAGTTCTCCGTGATATTGAGGACGGGGAAGTCCTTTATCATCAAACTTTTCTTTGAGTTTTTCTTCTACCAAATGCGTAAGATTATTTTCTTTTAGGTATTTTTCTACATTCTGATCAATTGCTGTGTTCATAAAAAAGGCCAACATCATAGGTGCCGGTCCGTTTATAGTCATAGATACCGAAGTTTTGGGGTCTGTTAAATCAAATCCGGAATATAATTTTTTGGCATCATCCAAACAACAAATAGACACTCCGGAATTTCCTATTTTTCCATAAATATCCGGACGTTCATCAGGATCATTTCCATAAAGAGTTACACTGTCAAAAGCGGTGGATAAACGCTTGGCAGGCATTCCTAAACTCACATAATGAAAACGTCGATTGGTTCGTTCGGGTGTTCCTTCACCGGCAAACATACGCGTAGGATCTTCCCCTGTTCTTTTAAACGGATATAAGCCTGCGGCATAAGGATATTCGCCGGGAACATTTTCTTTGAGTTGCCAGAGCAATAAATCACCCCAAGCCTTGTATTTGGGCAATGAAATTTTAGGAAGCATCAAACCCGACAAGGTTTTGGTATGGGTATCGATTTTAATTTCTTTGTTACGAACTTTATAAGAATATACCGGTTCTTGATATTTTTTCATTTTTTCGGGCCATTCCAGAATTTTCAACCAATTTTCAGGGTGCAAATTCATTTTGATACGGTCAAATTCTTTAAATAATAATTGGAGGCTTTGTTTTTTTTCTTCATTTTTACATTCGGACAATACTTTATCATCCAGACCGTATTTGGTAAGCTCGGGAGCATAGGCCAAAGTTTCAATGGTTTTATATAAGCTATATAATTGTTGAGCTATTTCACTTTGATTGGATGCCCATTCGTGATATTTCCGGTTGGTTTCGGTAATTTCCGATAAATAACGTACCCGTTGAGGAGGTATGATGAATTGTTTGTCTGCATTTTCATCTTTGGCTACAAAAGTCGAATCAAAATTTGCCTCGGTATTTGTGTTTAGTTTTTCTATAATGGCTTTATAAAGTTTATTTACTCCGGGATCATTAAATTGAGAAGCAATGGTGCCGTATACAGGCATTTCTTCGGTTTTCAGATCCCATAAGTTATGATTTCGTTGGTATTGTTTTTTTACATCCCGCAAAGCATCCAGAGCCCCTCTTTTGTCAAATTTATTCAAGGCAATTAAATCGGCATAATCGAGCATATCGATTTTTTCCAATTGGGTGGCTGCCCCATATTCAGGAGTCATTACATAAAGATTAACATCCGAGAAATCTACAATTTGGGTATCCGACTGCCCGATTCCCGAGGTTTCGAGTATAATCAAATCAAAATCGGAATTTTTCACAATATTCAATGCATCTTGAACCGAGGGCGATAGAGAGACATTGCTTGCACGAGTGGCCATAGACCGCATATATACCCTGGGATTATTAATGGCATTCATACGGATACGGTCTCCCAAAAGTGCTCCTCCCGTTTTTTTCTTGGTAGGATCTACCGAGATGATGGCTAATTTTTTATCGGGGAATTCATTTAGAAATCTTCTCACCAATTCATCTACCAGTGAAGATTTACCGGCACCACCGGTGCCTGTTACACCTAAGATAGGAATTTTTTTGTTCTGTGCCGTTTTTCTTAGTTCTTCCAAAAGTTCTTTATGTAACTCCGGATAATTCTCGGCAGCAGAGATGGTTTCTGCCAATAATTTATCATCTTTTGGCTTCAAGTCGGAAGTTTTTTGTACGGAAATATTTTTTCCTGTGGGAAAATCTGAATTTTCTACCAAATGATTAATCATTCCTTGCAGTCCCATTTCCCGGCCGTCATCGGGAGAATATATTTTTGTAATTCCGTAATCTTCGAGTTCTTTGATTTCTTCGGGTAAAATGGTTCCGCCTCCACCGGCAAATATTTTGATATGTCCCGCCCCGCGCTCTTGAAGCAAATCATACATATATTTTAAAAATTCGGTATGGCCGCCTTGATAAGATGTAATGGCGATCGCATTGGCATCTTCTTGAATGGCAGTATTTACAATTTCATCTACACTGCGGTTATGCCCCAAATGAATTACCTCGGCACCTGTACGTTGGATAATTCTGCGCATAATATTTATTGCCGCATCATGGCCGTCAAAAAGGGAAGCGGCTGTAACAATACGAATTTTATTTTCGGGAGTGTATATTTGATGGTTTTTAATCATTTGTAGTTTAATTTTAAGGCTTCACAATATACAAATTTTTAAACTTTTTGAAATGGTAAATTACTCTTAAAAAATTAATTTCTTCTTCTTATATTTGTTAGTTCAAAAATTTCATAATCATGAGCCAATATGTAAGATCACGTGGAAAAAGTTTGGGATTAATCGAATTGGTAGCCATTGCTATTGGCGGAATGGTTGGCGGAGGAATTTTCAGTATTTTGGGAATTTCCGTAAAAATGGTGGGTATGCTTACTCCCATTGCTATTGCCATCGGTGGAATGGTAGCTGCTCTTGCCGCCTATTCTTATGTCAAGCTTGGCGTTTATTATAAAGATCCCGGTGCTACATACGCTTTTATCAAACGCACGTTTACTAATTCTCATTTAATGGCTTCGGCGATTGGTTGGATTACCATATTCGGTTATATAAGCACATTGGCTCTTTATTCTTATACTTTTGCTTCTTACGCAATCAGCGGAACCGAATGGGCACAAAATTTATGGGTACGGAAAATAGTAGCTCTGTTGATTATAGCTGTGTTTGCCATAATTAATCTGTGGAGTGTGAAAGGAATGGGAAAAATAGAAGATGTCATGGTATATTTAAAACTCATTATTTTAGCCATTATCTCAATTTTATTATTACAACACGGAAAAATGAGTTTTGCCGATTTTTTAGATCAAATGCTGATTGATGCTCGTCATTCCCACCTGCTTCATATTCTCATTGTTTCTTCCATAACCTTTGTGGCATATGAAGGATTTCAATTGGTAATCAATGCGGTGAACGAAATGGAAAATCCGGATAAAATGATTCCCCGCGCCATTTATACGGCGATTATATCGGTAATTTTATTATATGTTATTATTGCCTTAGGAGCTCTTTTTGCCATTCCCAAGGAAGAATTGATAAGAAACAAGGAATATGCTCTTGCGGCAGGAGCAAGGGAGATTTTGGGTAAATTCGGAGAATGGTTGGTGATTTTTTCCGCTTTACTTGCCACCAGCAGTGCCATTAGCGGAACTATATTCGGCTCTTCCCGTCAAATGGCCGCTATTGCCGAAGACGGATACTTCCCTTCTTTTCTCACCAAAAGACGCAGGGGGATTCCTGTAAATGCCATTCTCACAATGGCAGCCTTTGCTTCTTTTCTTATCATTATTGGAGGGTTGCGATTAATACTTGAATTTGGTAGTATTACCTTTTTATTGGTTTCTCTTTTGATAGCTTATGCCAATTATGTAATACGCGATAAAACACATAGTTCTACCTGGTTAACCCTTTTGTCAATTATCGGTTTGGGTACAGGAACCATTCTTATTTTGTATTATGAAGCAAAAACCAAACCCGAGCAAATGTTGTTAATTTTGTTTATGTATATTCTCTTGGCTGCGGGTTCTTATCTTTATGGAAAAAGAAAAGACAGAATGGAAAAACTCTCCCATAAATCCTAATTGATAGATGCTTAAAAAATTAAATAATGATTGGAATTTAGCTCTACTATCGGGCTTGCTATTCAGTATAGGCTGGCCTACCTACGGATTTCCACTTTTTTTGTTTATGGCTTTTGTTCCCTTATTATTTATTATTGAAAATAAAATCAAAAAGCCGGAGAAGAAATATCTGTTTTTAAAAATTTATTTGGCTTTTTTTATATGGAACTTACTTAAAACCTGGTGGGTATGGAATGCCACTCCATTCGGTGGAACTTTTGCTGTAATAGTAAATTCTCTTTTGATGAGCCTGACCTTCTTTCTTTACTATTTTGTGCGGAAAAGAACACCTCTTTCCATTGCTTTGGCTTTTTTTGTTTCCATTTGGATTGCTTTTGAAAAATTTCATCTCAATTGGGATTTCTCATGGCCATGGCTGAATTTGGGAAATGGGCTTGCTAATCATCCGAAATGGATTCAATGGTATGAATTTACGGGAACTTTCGGAGGAAGTTTCTGGATTCTCGTAATAAATGTTATTTTGTTTACTACATTACGCAAATATCTTCTTGACCGGAACAAATTTCTTTTGGGCATAAGAAGTTTCCGCCTTTTCCTTTGGTTTATTATTCCTCTACTCTTTTCTTTTTATCTTTATCGTCATTATACCGAAAAAGGAGCCCGTGCCAAAGTATTAATTATACAACCCAACCTCGATCCTTGGAAAGAAAAATTTAAATATACCAATGAGGAACTGGCTTTGGATTTACTACAACTGGCCAAAGACTCTGCCGATTTAATTATTGCTCCCGAAACAGCTATATCTCAATATACCGAAATCAATAACTTTCACTATACCAAAGCCTATGCGGCCTTAAAGAATTTTATCGAAAAACATCCCACCACAAGTATTCTTACCGGAGTCGATTTTATACATTGGTACCAACCCAAAGATTCTATACCCGAAACGGCAAATCGTACTCCCGGAGGACATTGGTATGATATGTACAACTCGGCTGTTTTAATAGATGACCAAGCCGGATTTAAAGTCTATCATAAATCAAAATTAGTAGTAGGTGCGGAGTTTACTCCCTATGCAAAATATTTAAAACCTCTTATCGGGGATTTTATGATAAATTTGGGGACTTCTATGGGCAGCAATGTCACTCAAAAAGAACCCACCGTATTTATAATAAAAAACGGAAAAATTAAAGTCGCACCCATTATTTGTTATGAATCGATTTACGGTGAATATGTGGCCGAATATGTAAAAAAAGGAGCCAATCTGCTTGCGGTAATCACCAATGACGGCTGGTGGAAAAATACCGAAGGACACCGGCAACATCTTATTATGTCTCAATTGCGAGCCATAGAAAACCGCAGAGATGTAGTACGGTCTGCCAATACGGGTATTTCTGCTCATATCAATCAAAAAGGAGAAATTGTGCAATCTCTGGGATATGAAAAAAGAGGAGCTCTCCTTGCCAAAGTACGCCTTAATGAGGAAAAAACTTTTTATACCCGCCATGGTGATTATATTGCACGCGTAGCTATTTTTATGGCCGGTCTTCTGTTTTTGTATTCCTTTTCCAAGAAAAAAGTAAGATTATAATTTATTTTTCTATTTCTTTCTCCACATATTTAATTATATGGGAAAAATTCATTTCAGGATCAAACCAGCGGATGTCCTTGTTTTTACGAAACCAGGTCAATTGTCTTTTGGCAAAACGACGGGTATTTTTTTTGATTTCGGAAACAGCAAATTCCTTGGAGTATGCGTTTTCAAAATAGCCAAATAATTCCTTATACCCCACTGTATTTAAAGCATTCAAATGTTTATGAGGATACAATTTACGAGCTTCTTCTTCCAATCCTTGTTTCATCATTATGTCCACACGTTTATTGATGCGGTCATATAATTTTTGCCGTTCCCAATCCAATGCAATTAAAACCGTATCAAAACTGCGTTTTTGCCGTTTGTTTCTTAATTCATCCATCGTTTTTCCGGGAGATTGACGCAGAATTTCAATGGCACGAATCAAGCGGTGAGGATTTTGGATATCCATCCGTTTATAAAATTCCGGATCTAATTTTCGCACTTCATCCTGTAAAGCAATAAGTCCTTTCTCGTTTATAAGTTGTTCCAATTCGGCACGAATCTCATGATTTTTCCCGGGTAAATTATCTAAACCCTTGATTGCTGCATCAATATATAGCCCGGAACCACCTACTAAAATAATCGTATCAAGCTTTTGAAAAAGAATTTCCGATAGTGAAATAAAATCGGTTTCAAAATCCCCGACTGTATATTCGTCAAAAATACTTTTATGTTGAATAAAATGATGAGGTGCGGCAGATAATTCTTCCGGAGAAGGTACGGCGGTACCAATGGACATTTCTTTATAAAACTGACGTGAGTCTGCCGAGATAATTTCCGTATGAAAATATTTGGCCAATTCGATTGAAAGAGCTGTTTTTCCGGAAGCGGTGGGTCCTGTTATACAAATCAGTTTTTTTTTCATTCATCTAATTCCACTAAATCAACATATTTTTTCTTCTCGATATGCTCTTGAATCATTTTGCGTAAAAAGGGATGATTTTCTACCGGTGTCAGTCGTTTTTTTATCAAGTCTATGCTTTCCTGTTCCCAATTCAATTTAAAAAACCCATAGCCTTGTACCTTATGGTTTTCCACAAATATGACCGCTTTTTCGCCCGGATGATGTCCATGATCTATCAGAAGAAAAGAAGCAGGCTCAAAATTCTTGTCAAAACTATATTTCCTTCGGGTACAAACGGAAAATCGCGGATTGTATTTATGCCGGTAATGCCAAGTGATGATCTTATTAATCAAACTTCCCGAGAGTAATTCATAATCGATTTTTTTCAATTGTTTTTGTAAATCAAGGGACTTGGGGTTATTTTTTAAAAAAATCGAATTGATTTTTTTCTTGATATTTCTGGTATTTTCGACGGAAATCAATTTATCTTTCTCATCATACAGATACAAAATGCCTTTTTTTGGCGGTAACTCGTCGATCATTTGGATCAAGTCATCAGATAATTTTGTTCTCTTTGCCGGAGGATGATCATGTTCCAACCGGTCCGATAAATCCCTTTTTTTATTGAGAATCAACTTAAAAAGTTCTAAGGTTGCCAAGGCATCTCCCGAAGCTCTATGCCTGTCGGACATAGGAATATGTAAAGATTTACATAACTTACCAAGGCTATATGATTGCAAACCGGGAATCAATTCTTTACTGAGTTTAACGGTACATAAACGGGGACGCGAATAATCGTATCCCAAACGGTCAAATTCTTTTTTTAATACCCGATAATCAAAGGATGCATTATGGGCAACAAGGGTACATCCATCTGTAATTTCCACTACTCTTTTGGCAATTTCATAGAATTTGGGAGCATTGCGCAGCATTTTATTGTTAATGCCGGTAAGTCGCTGCACAAAAGGCTGAATAGGTCGCTCTGGATTAACCATGCTGATAAATTGGTCTACCAGCTCATTACCGTCATATTTGTAAATGGCTATTTCGGTAATCGCTTCTTCATGAGGTTTCCCTCCGGTAGTCTCCAAGTCTATGATTACATACATTATAAATCGATTCCTTTTTCTTGTAAAATTTTTCTTTCCATTTCTTCGGCCAACCTTCGCGCTATTACAGGGGGAATAAGAGTTTTGCCTTTGCGTTTTTTCATAAATGGGTATACTTCCGGCATTTCTATTTCTTCTTTTTCATTGATATATTTGTTTACTCCCACCAATACTCTTTCCCCTCTGTCGAATTTTTCTTGTTCTTTGGCAGCCGATTCTGCGGTTTTTTCTTGAATCTTCCCTTTCATCAACTGCTCGATGATTCCTCCCGCCTTTTCTATATTTTTAAAAAGCTCCAATGATTTTTCGGCCATTTCTGCTGCCGTGTGTTCCAAAAAATAACTTCCTTGAGCTGCCATTTTAGCCTTTTGAAAGCCTGCTTCTTCATTGAGAATAATCAATTGATTCCGGGCGATACGTTCACTAAAAGAATTGGTTTTTTTGAAAATTTTATCATAAGGCATATTTACCAATGCATCGGCACCTCCCAATATCGCACTCATACTTTCCATTGTAGTTCGTAGCATATTGACATACGGACTCAATAGACTTTTATTTCTCAATCCTGGCGTAGCGCGAATATAGGTAGGAGCTTCTATCTGATATTTATTTAATACCAAATTCCATAAATAACGAAGTACATTTAATTTGTTGATTTCAAAAAAATATTGGCTGCCGGTTGCCGTATGAAATACCATTTGGGAAGCAACAGATTCTCCCAATCTCTCTACATATTCCACACCCAGAGATAATGAATAGGCTATTTGCTGTACAATATTGGCTCCCGCATTATGAAAATGAGCGCTATCGACCTCAATCATGGGAAATCCGGAAGCTGTTTCCATCCTGATTTCACGCAAAATATCAAAGTCTTTTTTGCTGTTGAAGTACCAATTTCCTGTACGGATTAAATGACCGACCGGATTTAATAAAATAGCCGACTTTCCTTTGGTTTTATGATACAGCTTTATAAAAAATCCGGCATCCAAAAAATCCAAACGAAAAATGAGACGGGAAAAGTCCAATTTATCTGTCAATGTATCAATATCAAAATTTTTATGGGCATTGATAATCATTTTATCCGCCCCTTTATGCAAAGCTTTGGAAATGATTTTATTTCCTATTTTTTCATTGGCCAGATAAAGCTCCTGTTGAATTTGAAAAGGCTGACCGGAAAGCAGTTTAAATTTCTTGTAATCATCAAAATGATAAAAAGGTTTAATAGCTATTCCTTCGGGGGTAAAGGTAATCAAGCTCTCATAGTCTTTGCCTTTGAGATCGGCTTGGATTTTCAACTTCCATTCGGCTGTGGAAACTTTGTTAAATTCATTAAAATCTACCATTAGTCCGCCTTTTTTTCAATTATATAAAGATCTTCCCCTTTCTTTTTCATCAAGAGTTTTTCACGAGCATACTTTTCGAGTTTTTTCTCATCTTGCAAATCTTTGAGTTCTTGTTTTTGTTTCTTGATTTCGTCTTGATAGAAAGCTTTTCGCTCTTCGTATTTTTTTATTTCCTTATTTAATTTTTTTTGAAACAACCACGAATTATTGTCAATAAACAACACCCAAAGCACAAATATAAAAAGGGCTATGGTAAATTTATTTACATATTTTAAAGACAACAATTCTTTGAAATTCATTCTTACACATTATTTTTGATCAAGCTGATAATTACATCAATCGCCACTTTATTTCTGCGATCATTCGGGATAATCAAATCGGCATAGGCTTTAGTAGGCTCGATAAATTGTTCGTGCATAGGTTTCAACGTATTTTGATATCTGCTCAACACTTCATCTACGGTTCGTCCGCGTTCATTTATATCTCTACGAACCCGGCGTATTAGACGCTCATCGGAATCGGCATGTACATAAATTTTCACATCAAATAAATCCCGGAGACGTTTATCGTTAAAGATCAAAATGCCTTCGACAATCATCACTTTTCTGGGGTGTGTAAGAATCGTATCTCCGGTGCGGGTATGCTGCACAAAAGAATAAACCGGTTGTTCTACGGTTTTGCCTTCCTTTAAATCGGTCAAATGTTGATAGAGCAAATCAAAATCTATGGCACGAGGGTGATCGAAATTTATTTTTGCTCTTTCTTCCAATGATAAATGAGCATTATCCTTATAGTAAGAATCCTGTGATATGATTCCCACATCTTCATTGTCAAATTCTTTTACTATCTGATTTACTACGGTGGTTTTTCCACTTCCGGTTCCACCTGCAATTCCTATAATAAGCATATCTATATTTTTAAATTGTATTTTTTTTTATCCAAAAATTCTTTTCAAAAAACTTTTCCTTCTTCCCTTTTCAGCTTTTTTCCGTCGTTTTTTAAAGGCTTTCCTTTTCTTTTTTTCCAATTTCATTCTCTCCTTTTCCTGTGCTCTTTTGCGTTTCATTACTTCTTTACTATGTACACTTCCGGCACAGCCCGCAGAAATTTGTCGATGAGGTGTAAAGATATAAAAATCCAGACTTAAACCTATATAATTTCCTTTTTGAGCGAATACTTGTGTTTCGTTATTTAAAGCCGGATTTTGCAAGTTAGAAAAAGTATATGTCCCTGTGTATTGGTCTTGCAAACGATATTTATAGACAATATTCGGTTGCATCATAAAACGTGAAAATTGGAAATAAACACCCGCTTTTATAATAAAATCAAAATCCCAGGATCCCGGATTCGAAACCTGCAATTGATAGTAATTTCCATACGACTCCGTAAAAGTTTGTGCTCCTGTGCGCTGTACTTGGATACCGGCGGCTAAAGAAGTTACAAAAGGATCAAACGAGAAATTGCGGTATTCGGCCAATAAAGGAAAGGCAAAACTCAAATTACTGTACAAAGCACCACGCGTATGAGTATAGTCTTGCGGTTCCCCTGTTCGGGAAGCATCCAATTGAAAATAAGTATTAGCGGCGGGATTTTTCCCTATCAAAGCACCAATCCGCAAACCAAAGTTGGGTACTAAAGAAAAATTATAAACCACTCCCGCTTTATAACCCAATGCCGATTGACTTTTGAAATCTGTTCCCTCCGGAGGATTTCCTGTTTCGGCAGCGCTAAAAACAAGACCGTCTACTTGAAACCCTAAACGGCTGTAATTGGAAAAAATATCATAACCCGGTTGGCTTTTGAAATATTGGGCCCGGGAAGAAAAGAGAAAGGCCAAGAATAGTCCGCTAAAAAAAAGAATTTTTGTCTGCATATAGAAGAGATTAATCGTCGTGTTTATTTTCGGATGGATTTTCCTTCATTATTTTCGGAATTTCATCCCTCAAACTTTCATTTAAACGTTCAATATAATTCAAAATTTCATCTCTTCCCAATTTGGAACTCGCCGAAGTGACAAATATTTGCGGAAGACTCTGCCATTCCTGTAAAAATTTCATTTTGTATTTCCGTAAATTTTTCCCTAGCTCATTGCTGCTTAATTTATCGGCTTTTGTAAATACAATCGAAAAAGGAATGCGGTTTTCTCCCAACCAACGCATAAATTCCATATCTACTTTTTGAGGAGGGTGACGTGAGTCTATCAACACAAAAGCATTGACCAGGTTTCTGCGTTTTTTAAAATAATCGGTGATAAGTTTTTGAAATTTCCGGCGGGAAGTCTTGGAAGTCTTTGCGTAACCGTAACCGGGCAAATCGACCAAAAACCAATCGTCATTGATTTTAAAATGATTGATCAACTGTGTTTTCCCCGGAGTTCCCGAAGTTTTGGCCAATTTTTTATGATTGGTCAGCATATTAATCAATGAAGATTTTCCTACATTCGAGCGCCCGATAAAAGCATATTCGGGTAAGGGCTCTTGGGGTGCTTTGGAAATATCGGTGTTACTGATTACAAATTCGGCCTTGTTGATTTTCATGAAAATATTTTGATACAAAGATAAGATAAAACAGGTGAGAAAAAAAGTTTCCGGAAAAAGAGGATTTAAAAGCGATGAGCACTTTTACTCAAAAATTTTTCTAACTTTGGGCTTATAAAAACTCCCTTTTTTATGTTCCGTTTCTTTCTCAGCTTACTATTGTTCGCAGGACTTTATAATCAAACGCAAGCCTGCCAATGTGTACCTCCCGACTTGCAGGAAGAAATAGAGGACGCCGATTTGATTTTTAAAGGCATCCCCATAGAAAAAAGACAGGAAAACTTTAAAATGATTTATCGTTTTGCCGTAAGGAAAACATGGAAAGGGCAAGCCGTAGATACCCTTGAAATTCAAACCGGATTGGGAGGAGGCGACTGCGGAATGCTATTTTATATAGGAAAAGCCTATATTGTTTTTGCAAAAAACGGGCGTACTTCGCGTTGCCGGATGAATAGACTTGCAGAGAAAAACAAAGCCTTGGAAGCCAAACTCGACCTCTTCTTCTCCCCCGCTTTTTCGAGTATTTTTAAAAATAATAACCCCCGGCTTTCTTCGGCAGAAAGTGCTTATCTCAACTCCCAATTTCCACAAATCGGCTATGATTTCAGCGGAAAATCAGTAGCTTTTACCCTAAACCTGCATATCATCCCCAAAGGAGAATGGTTCCGGGATAACTTTTTTAAAAAAAATGTGGTGGTACAACCGGTTTTGCTCAATGAAACCGAAAAAGCAAAAACCGGTTATGATATCATACTTGTCTCTTGGAGCAAGAGGGATATAAACAAGAGAAGAAAGAAAAAACTTCTTGAACAACTCGAAAAAAAAGAAAAATAGCATGTATGCCTTGGTAGATGGAAATAATTTTTATGCCTCTTGTGAGCGTGTTTTCAATCCGGCTTTAAACGGAAAACCGGTTGTTGTGCTATCCAATAACGACGGGATTATCATTGCCCGCTCCAATGAAGCCAAAGCCATGGGAATCAAAATGGGAATTCCCGCATTCCAAATAAAAAAACAAATAGAAAACGGAGAAGTCCATGCCTTTTCTTCCAATTTTGCCCTTTACGGAGATATGTCCCAACGCATGATGCAAATCTTTTCCGGATTTACTCCGCAAGTGGAAATCTATTCGATTGATGAAGCCTTTCTGGATTTTGCGGGATTTCAAAACACCGATTTCAAACAATTGGGCATTGAGCTGAAAAAACGCGTGCGAAAATACATCGGAATTCCGGTAAGTGTGGGTTTCGGTCCTACCAAAACCCTGGCCAAAATCGCCAACCGGATTGCCAAAAAGAAAATGCCCCAGGTAGGTGTAGCCTTGATCGATACTCCGGAGAAAATCCAATTGGCCCTGAAACTCACTCCTATCGAGGAGGTTTGGGGAATCGGCAGACGCTATGCCTCCTTTTTACAAGAACACGGGGTCAAAACAGCCTGGGATTTCACCCGCCTTCCGGATGCTTTTATCCGAAAAAACATGTCGGTAAACGGTTTGCGCACAAAAGAAGAATTATTGGGTACCTCCTGCATTCCGGTGGAACTTGTACCTCCGCCGAAGAAAGCTATCCGTACGGCACGTACTTTTTCAAAAAACACATCCGATTTAATTTATATCGAAGAAGCCATTGCCGATTTTGCGGCCAAATCGGCACGTAAATTAAGAGAAGAAAAAGCCGTAGCCAATTTGCTGACCGTCTTCTTAAAGACCAATCGCTTTGACACCAAAAAACCTTATTATGCCAAGAGTTTTACCCTGCAAATTGATCCTCCCACAAGCAGCAGCATCCTACTGATCAAAAAAGCCAAGGAAGCCTTGAAAATCATTTACAAAGAAGGCTTGGGATATAAAAAAGCGGGAGTAATACTCAGTGGCATCGTTCCCGAGGAAAACCGTCAATTAAGTCTTTTTGAGGCGGGAGAATATCACAAACACCGGCAGATTATGAAAATAATGGACAAAATAAATACAGCGACGGGAAAAGAGATTCTAAAAATAGGTGCACAAGGACAATCCCGGGCATGGAGGTTGAAACAAGAACACCGCTCGAGACGCTATACAACCCGATGGGACGAGTTGATCACAATAAAAATCTGAGAGGAAGACTGAAAAATGAAAAACAGACAAAAAACACCGAACGAATTTTTATAGGAAAAAAAAATATGTATATTTGCAAGGTATAACTAAAAAAAATTACAATGGTTACAATCATACTCTACATTATCGGCTTATTTATACTCGGATTTATATTGGCATATATTCTTGTAAAATATGTTCCTTTGAAATTAAAACCCGTTATTAACTTAATATTATTGGCTTTAGCAGTTTATTTCAGCTACAATATTTATAATTCGATTTACGAACCTGTGAAGTTCAACAAAATCAAAGTAAAAAGATACCAAAAAGTAGTAGATCGATTAAAAGATATCCGTAAAGCCGAATTGGCCCATAGAGAAGTAACCGGAGATTACAGTGATAATTTTGACAGTCTTGTAAAATTTATAGATACCGCTCAATTTATCATTACACAACAAAGAGATTCCAGTTATAAATATTTTGATAAAGCCTATGGCATTGAAAAAGAAAAAGATACCGTATTAATCGATACTCTTGGATTTGCTTCCATCAAAGATTCTTTATTCAAAAACTCAGATAGATACAAGGAAATGATGTGGGTTCCCATTCCCGGAAGAGAACATCAAGTAAAATTTGAATTGAAAAAAGGATATATTACCAAAAACAAAGTAAAAATCCCCGTGTTTATGGCACGTGTAGACAAAGCGGAAGTATTATATGACCAAAATCCGGATTTGGTTGTACAAGAAAAAAACATCAAGAGTACCAAGGAAATTAACGGGCCTTATATTCAAGTGGGTTCCATTGATGAAATCAACGATTCCGGTAACTGGCCCAAATTGTATGATATCAATGAACAACAACAAAAATAATTCAAAAACAGATATAAGAGAATTGTCCATACAGGTTTGCCTGTATGGACTTTCTTTTATGCTTAAAAATCCCGAAAACGGAGAAAGCAAGTTTTTTGAATATCTGTTTGACAAAACACATCCTGTACAATTAAGCCGCAAGCTGGGACAAATCGTAAAAGAAAGACCGGTTCTGAAACATCAATTTGCCAAAACAAAAATCATTCATCATAACAATTTAAACACATTGGTCCCTTTGGAATACTTCGATGATTCCATTCCCGAAGAATATTTGAAATATAATATCAGTTTGCTTGAAAATGACAAAGCCTCCTATGATATAATCAGAGAAATTAATACCGCCAATGTTTATTTGCCTTTTGTCAATATCAACAATTTCTTTTTAAATTATAATCCTTCGGTAGAGTATTATCATTCAGCCACTGTTTTCATTGAAAAAATCAACCGTTTAAGAAGCACAAAAGAAACCTTGCCTCTGTATGATCTCTATTTGAATGTGTTTCAAAAAGATTTTCAATTGTTGATATATAAAAATGAAGAAGTCTTGTTTTTTAACACCTTTGAATACGAGACAACCGATGATTTTCTTTATTTCTTTTTCTTTGTATTGGAATCTCTGAAATTAGACGAAAAAGAAATTGATTTTCATCTTGCAGGAGTAAATAAAAACTTTCCGGTTTACAAAGATTTGACCGATTTTGTTCCTCAATGGACCATTTTACCTCCTTCAAATCCGGGAAAAAACAACAATTTTATACTGTAATTATGCGCATTATTTCGGGAAAATATAAGGGAAGAAGAATCACTGCCCCAAAAAATTTACCTATTCGTCCGACAACGGATAAGGCCAAAGAAGCTTTGTTTAATATCCTTCAAAACAGATATTATCTACCCGATTTAAAAATACTGGATTTATTTACGGGAAGTGGAGGAATTGCATACGAATTTGCTTCACGGGGAAGTAAAGACATACAAGCCGTAGATGCTTATTTTCCCGTCACCAAATTTGTAAAAAAAATCAGCAATGAATTTGATTTTCCCATCAAAGTAATTAAATATGATGCACAAAAATTTCTGGAAAAAACCACCGATACTTATGACATCATTTTTGCAGATCCTCCTTATGACTTTGATCCCGAACAGCTAAAAAAAATGGTGGATACGGCTTTTGAAAGAAATTTACTTAAAAAGGACGGTTTGTTCATTTTGGAACATATCGACCGTTACCAATTTGATGATCATCCTTACTTTTTGGAATCACGTAAATACGGCTTGAGCAAATTCAGCCTGTTTAGCCCGGAAAAACGACAATAAATTTACCTAACCAAAAAGCCGCAAATTGATTGCGGCTTTGTAATAAGGATATAAAATACTGAGATTAGGAGTGACCAAAAGCCACAATTCTCAATATCTTTATATTTAATACAATCCATCTCCATGCTTGATAGATGATACATTTACGCATAAATTTAGTAAATTTTGTAGGGATAGGAGCATACGAAAACTCCGTATATCCTCTTGTAATTCTAGTTAAATGTGATTTATGTCCCATAATTAAATATTTTTATAAGTTAAAATTAATTGATTGTCTATTCAGGTAATAACCACCAGAAAGGATATCCTTTGGCTTTATGCAAGAACATATAATGCATAAACCATTTGAGCCAATGTCCGGCTAAACCGGGTTCTCCGATTGTAAATGTCAAAGAACGTCCAAACTCAGGGTATTTTTCCCAGTTTTGCACAATCGGGAATACGGTCATTGTCGCAGCCATACCGTTTGTCATACCATATCCGGCAGAAACAATACATGCGGCTCCCATTTTAGCCATAGAAGCTTTATGTTTTAATGTATCCAAAGTAGCTTTTCCTTTGATAACATCTCTGATGTTTTGAGCAACAATTTTTCCCATAACTCCCGAGGGCATTCCGGTTCGAGGGGGTGCAGGAACAATTTTAGTTCCATTTGGGGAAGTAAAAGGCTTAGAGATTGTATGAGGGGGAGCAAAGGCAATTCCGGGGGCAAAAATATTTTTATAATCCGGATTCTGAACAACTTCCGGCCAATCACTGGCTTTCCATTCTTCATAAGGTTTCGGAGTATAATCGGCATCTACTACCATAAAACCGTTGGGTTTAAATAATTTGGAGGTAATATCCTCTCCGTTTTTATCAAAAGCTTTTAAACCCGGACCCGAGAAGGCCGGAATCAACATGGAGAAATCATATTCCATTTCATGGTATTTCCCATCTAAGGTTTCATAATAAATTTTTTCCTTATCTACTTTATGTACTCCTGCTCTTTTTACCCAACGAATCTCTCTTTCGGCTAAAAACGATTCGGTAAAAATTTTGGTAGGTGTAATATAGCCGCCATATTTGATATAAGCTCCACCCATTGCAAAATCCCCTACTTCATATTCGTTGGTAAGAAAAGTTATTTCAGCTCTGTCGGTTAAACCTCTTCTATCGATTTCATGATATACATTTAAAATATATTCAAAAGCAGCTCCTTGACAGGTAGCTCCCGGATGACCGATACCGATAACTATTTTTTGGTTCTCCCCCTGCTCCATTTTTTTGATTACCTTTTGTAATTCTTCCCAGGCATGTGCAGCATGGTTAAAATTACAAACCGAAACCGTTGTTCCGTTGTCAGGACCCAGACCTTCCGTTTTGTCAAATCGTAAAGCAGGACCGGTAGCATTAACTAGGTAATCATACTCAATACTTTCGGTTTGACCTTCTTTTCCTTGTCCTACATATTCAATCTGAATAAAAGGCTTCTCATGCCCGTCTCCACCTTCCGGATGAATGGAAGTGGCTTTGGCACGCCGGAAATCAATTCCCCATTTTTTATATTTCGGTTCCAGTTTAAACCTGATTTGTTCAGGCTTCATTCGTCCTACTCCAACCCAAATGTTTGAAGGAACGAATTGATAATATTCATTGGGTGAGACCACAACCACTTCATGTGATTTATTGAGCCATTTTCTCAGGTATGCCGCAGAAGTATGCCCGGCTATTCCTGAACCCAGAACTACAATTCTTGCCATAGTTTATTGTTGTTTTTAGTTAATATGCAACAAATATAATTAAAAAATGATTAAAATCATATTTTTATGAAACAAAAATTACTTCAGGAAAAAAATTATACGATACAAAGATTTTTGTATTTTTACATTTTAAAATTTAATCTATGAAAAGAGACTGGAAAACCATTAAAGAATATGAAGATATTCTTTTTGATTTTTATAAAGGAATAGCAAAAATAACCATCAACCGGCCGCATGTATATAATGCCTTTCGCCCTGAAACCAACCAAGAAATATTGGATGCATTGGAGATTTGCCGGGAAGATCCCGAAATCGATGTGGTCATTTTAACCGGTGCCGGTGATAAAGCTTTCTGCTCCGGAGGAGATCAAAATGTAAAAGGAAAAGGAGGCTATATCGGTAGTGACGGAGTCCCCAGATTGAATGTTTTGGATGTACATAAAAGAATTCGTGAACTCCCCAAACCGGTTATAGCTATGGTCAACGGATATGCTATTGGAGGCGGTCATGTTTTACATGTGGTATGTGACTTGACCATTGCTTCCGAAAATGCACGTTTCGGACAAACCGGCCCAAAAGTAGGAAGTTTTGACGGTGGCTTCGGTTCCTCCTATTTAGCCCGTCATGTAGGACAAAAAAAGGCCAGGGAAATATGGTTTTTGTGTGACCAATATACCGCCGAAGAAGCAGAGAGAATGGGAATGGTAAACAAAGTAGTCCCTTTGGAACAATTAGAAGACACAACTGTGGAATGGGCCCAAAAAATCCAAGAGAAAAGCCCGATGGCCATCCGTATGATCAAACGTGCTATGAATGCCGAGCTAGACGGACAACGTGGCCTTATGGAATTTGCAGGAGATGCCACTTTAATGTTCTATTTAATGGAAGAGGCACAAGAAGGAAAAAATGCTTTTCTGGAAAAAAGAAAACCCAATTTTAAACAATTTCCAAAATTTCCCTAATCCATTGAGTTACAAACTATTTTAAAAACACCTTGAAAAATCAAGGTGTTTTTTATTTTTAATGCAATCAAAACTGATAAAAATCTTCTTTTTATCAACTCACTCCCCTATTTTTGTGGTATTAAAACTCCGAGCCATTGTATCTACGTTCGATTTTTTGAATATGATTATTTGGCCGATTGGTATAAAGGGAAACTTTTATGCCACCCGACGATATTCCTTGGAATATCCGAATTGGAAAGGAGGACAAAAATGATTTACTACGGAATATGGGAGAAATATATCTCTTTTTTCCGAAGGAAATGTGTATGATTTTTGGCCTGGCTTTCCTTAAAAAGAAAACAACCAACAAAAATGATACACATGAATACTTTAAGAACAATAATCCCCCGCCTCCTTGCTTTTATCTTTCTTTTGACAAATTTACAAGGAATAGCCCAAAATAAATCCTATTCTCTCCAAGAAAAAGATTCATTGCCTCAAGTAATAGTCAGCGTTACAAAAAAAGAAATAAACCGCAATGCCTTACCTGTTTCTACCGGGTATATAAATGCAAAGGACATTAGCTTTTCGCCCGCTTTAAATATTGATGAAACTCTGCAATATGTTTCCGGTCTTAATGTTCAAAGGCCTTTTGGGATTTTTGGAAAATCGGTGGTAGGCATTCGTGGGATTGTCAGTTCGGAACCCGCCAGGCAATTAATATTAATTGACGGTATTCCTATAAATAAAACCGACGGAGGAACGGTAAATTGGAATAGAATTAACTCTTTGGAAATCGACCATATAGAAATTATAAAAGGGCCCGGCTCTTTGCTCTATGGAAGCAATGCAATGGGAGGAGTGATCAACCTTATAACAAAAAATCCTGAGGATGAAAATTTCAGTGGCGAGGCAAAGGCTTTTTATGGTACGTATAATACTTTTGGGACTACGGTTACAGGAGGTCAAAAATTAAAATTTAATCCTGATTATTTTTATCAAATTTCAGGTAAATATCTAAAAAGCGACGGATATATAACCGTTCCGGAAAAATTAAGAGATTCAACAGATATTGCAGTCTTTACCCGTCAGCAATCCATTGGGTTGAAAACAGGATATTTCAAAAATAAAAGAAACAACTTTGTAATTTCATATCAATATTTTGATGACCATAACGGACAAGGGCGAAAAATTTACTTACCAGAAGGACAAACCGCCGATCATGATACCCATTTTATAAAAGCCGATTTTTTTAAAAGTTTAAGCGGAATCCTGCTTGAATTACATCCGTTTTACCAAAAGGAAACTTATTTAAAAGATATTGAAAAATTAAAACGAGATAATTACAGTCTAATTAATGTCACATCCGACAGAATCGATTATGGAGGAATTCTTAATTTACAAATACCCTATGGTTCTCATATATTTAATGCCGGAACCAATATTCGCATGGGAGAAGTAGATGCCGCAGATATATATCAAACAGCGACTGATCGCGTAATCAATAAAGGTAAACAAGACAATTTAAGCCTCTATTTTCAAGATATCTGGAAGCAAGAAAAATGGAATATTTTAACCGGTCTGAGTTATCATTACAGTTTTTTTCATAATGGATTGTTTGAGATTGAAAACCCTACTCGTAACACTTCTTTTATGTTGGATGATACCGGAAAGCTTTCTGAAAAAAAGTGGGAAGGTATAACTTATAGCGTCGCCGCGCAATACAATTTCAATAATCAAAATAATTTGTATGTAAGTCTTTCGAATGCTTTTCGTACTCCTTCATTGGATGATCTCACCCGAACCGGATTTATAAATATCGGTTATAAATTGGCTAATCCCGAATTAAAACCCGAAAAAGTATGGAACTATGAAGCGGGAAGCCGTTTTAATCTGTTACACTTATCTCATCGCTTGGCAATCTATTATAGCTTCGGAAAAGATTTTATGTACTATGTTTTTACGGGGGAAACTCTTTTCGGCGGAAGAAAAAATATTTTTAAGAAACAAAATATAACCGAAGTGGAAATCAAAGGCTTTGAATGGGAAAGCAATTGGCATATAAACAAAAACAATCAATTGGATTTTGCTTATAGCTATACGGATTCTAAAATTTTATCCTTTGAAAATAATCCGGAATTAAAAAATAAATATTTATCCTATGTTCCCAGTCATATTTTCACTTTTATATGGAAAACACAATGGAAAAGATGGCAAGCCTCGACTTTTTATACTTATAAAAGTAAACAATACCGGGATGATTTAAACAAACAAATCATTCCCGAACAACAGCTTATCGATTTCAAAATGGTTTATCACACACAAGCTTTCGGAGCCTTGGAAATGGGCATTCAAAACCTGTTAAATAAAACATATCAAGTCAGTAACGATCAGATTTCTTTGGGAAGATTTATGACAATAGGATGGACAATAGGTTTTTAATTTCTTAAAAGTTGCCGGTTTAGCTCACTCAATACTTCCGAAGCTTTACCTTGCAAGAAAATATCCGTTAATTTGCTCGTATATTCACTCGGGGTCACATTAATCTCAATAATGGTGGCTCCGTTTTGTTTTGCTTGATATGGAAGTATGGATGCAGGCATAATAATTCCTGTTGTTCCGATTACCAAATACACATCTGCATTTTGAGTGTGAAAAATAGATTCCTTCATTGCCTTTTCAGGAATAGGTTCTCCAAAAAAAACAAAATCGGGTTTTAACAAACCTCCGCAATGAGGACAAATCACCGGATTTTTACTCATGTCGGCCTGTTGAACAGGAGTGATTCTTCCGCAATCCATACAAACCAAATCACGTGTATTCCCATGAAATTCAATCACATTCTTGTTTCCTGCTTTCTGATGCAGATTATCGATATTTTGAGTAATGATTGCTTTAAGCAGACCTTCTTTTTCCCAATCGGCCAGAACATAATGGGCCGGATTAGGCCGGGCTTTGTCAATTACATTATAAAACATATCTTTAATGTGAGGCCAAGCTTTTTCGGGATTTTGTTTGAAATAATCAATATCCAAAATAATGGGATCGTATTTGTCCCAGATTCCTCCTTTTCCTCTAAAAGTAGGGATATTACTTTCCGCTGAGATTCCCGCTCCGGTAAAAGCGGTTAGATGTGAAGATTTTTTAATTTTTTCTACTGCTTTTTCTATTGCCTTTTTATCCATTTTGAGCTAATTTATATTTTCCGGTATCAAAATCAAAGTTAATCTTTTTCCGGTCAAAAAGAAAACGCAAAACCGGAGTAATATCCCTATGAAAAACTTGCCTTAATTCATCTTCGGACATGGCTTTCGTTTCCAAAAGTTCCATAATTTTCAAAGCGGTTTCTTCCGGTGTATATTTATGCTCTTCCCTTTCGCAAACATCACAAATCCCACATTTTTCAGAATCCGCTTCCTCAAAATAACGCACTAATTGTTGCACACGGCATTCCTGATTGTTGAGAACATATTGAAGAAGGTTTTGCAATTGCTGCTTTTTAATTTCAATGCGTTTTTGAAAATTTTTTGTTTTTCTTTTTAGCAGGAATTCATCTTTGGGCAAATGAAAAACGAGACTAAAGTCCCCTCCTCCGGGTTTATATTCAATCAAAGCTAAACTATCCAAATAAACCAATTGGGTATGTAATTCATCTGTCGAAATTTGTAAACTTTCTTTGAAAAAGCCTAAATGTATTTTTTGGAATTGATGAAAGATATCACTGTATTTACGGATAAGCAAATCCAGCAATGCGGAATATTTTCTTTTATGAAAAATATATTCGCGTATGCTTGCGGGAGAAGCAAGAACTTTGATCGAGGAGAAAAAATTTTTTGTGTTTTTCAAACTAATGATTTCTTCGCTCTCCAAAATTTTAATCACATCCAAGGTAGAAAGTAACGGGAGCTGAAAACGCTGGCAAAAAGCTTTGTAATCAAAAGCAAATTCATTACCATCGCCTTCACCTTCGGCTATATAAAAGTGATTATAAAGACTTTTATAAACATAGATAACTTCTTGAATTCCCGGTAGTTTTTTTATAAATACATTTTTGTAAAAATCTATATCGGAACGGGTATAAAATAAAATAGCCTCGGCATATTTTCCGTCACGTCCTGCTCTTCCGGCTTCTTGTAGATAGTTTTCCAAAGAGCCGGGCAAGTCCATATGAAATACTTTTCGCACATCCGGTTTATCAATACCCATTCCAAAGGCATTAGTAGAAACCATTATATTTATTTTTCCCGAAAGCCATTTTTCCATACTTTTTTGCTTGTCTTCAAAACTCATTCCCCCGTGAAAAAAGCCGGCTTTTAAACCGTTTTGGATAAGGATCTCGGCCAATTGGTAAGTACGCTTACGCGTTCTGACATATACAATAGCCGATTCATCCGGTGAAATTTTTTGCAACAAACTTCCCAATTTATTTTCGGTTTCAAAAACCTTAAAGGCAAGGTTTTCTCTTTTTACGGATTGTTTAAATATCAATGGATTTTTCAATCTCAATTGCATAACAATATCGTTAATTACTGCTCTTTTTGCCGTTGCCGTTAAAGCGATGATAGGCGTTTCGGGGTGAATCTCTCGCAAGACGGAAATTTTCAAATAAGAAGGACGAAAATCATGTCCCCATTCGGAGATACAATGTGCTTCATCTACTGCAATCAGTCCGATTTTTGCCTGGGCCAGTCTTCTTTGCAAATAGAGGTTTTGAAGACGTTCCGGTGATAAAAAAAGGAATTTGGTATTTCCATAAAAAGCATTATCCAAAAGTCTGGTAAGCTCATGGGGAGGAATATTTCCTGTGAGAGCAATGGATTTTATGCCTAAGAATTGTAATTTTTTTACCTGATCTTCAATCAAGGCAATCAATGGAGATATTACCAAAGTTAAACCTTCACGTTTAAGTCCCGCTACTTGATAGATAATAGATTTACCGCTCCCCGTAGGTAAAACACCGATTACATCTTTTCCTCGCACACTTGCCTCAATTATTTCTTGTTGCAAGGGACGAAAGGAGTCAAACCCCCAGTAAAATTTTAAAATTTCATGAATTGTCAACCTATTTCTTATTATATTTTTTTATGCTTTTCAAAATAAAGTCCACTCGTTTTTCTACCGGACCAAAAGGCACAAAAACCAAATAATAGTCTAATTCTTTGTAGTAATTTACCAATTTATTATGAATGAGTTGTGCCTGATTAAAATCTTCATAACGTTCCTCATCTCCGGTAAAAATCTCTTGCCAGGGGGGCATAATAAAAACAAGTTTATCATAGGGATGTTCACGAGTGACCTTTTCAAATTCGTCCGGAATTTCTTGTTTCACAAATTTAAGATAGGCATTGACATCGGGAATTCCCCGATCAAAAAAAACAAAAGGAGCATCTATTTTCTCTGCTTCATAATAATGTTTTTTTCTACCTTCAAGTAATAAACGACTAAATAATAGAGGGTCTTCCAAAAATAATTGGTCAATTCCTTCTTGTTTTGCTTTTTTTATGATATCACGGGAAACTTCATCAAAACAATGATATTTTCGATCTTGTAATTCTTTGATTACAGTTGATTTTCCCGTACTGGGCCCTCCGGTAATGACAATCTTTCTCGGTTTCAAAATACTTGCTTTAAAAATTTATTTTTAAGCAAACAAATTTAAACTTTTAATTTGAATTTGCACGAATCATTTCATTGAACTTTGAATATTCCCTTTTCATTTGTTCAAAGTCGTCTTTATCCGGCATATATTTTCCATACCATACATAATCATAAAGCCATGTAAGTTTTCCAAACAGTTCTCGAAAATCTATCTCGGATAATTCTTTTATGTATTGATGATTGGTTTTTTCTGGTTTCCATTCAATCAAACCTTTTTTTGATAGATTTTTCAATAAAGAAAGATAATAGTAACGTATGGCCAACCGATAATCTTCATTTTGAATAGCTTCTTTTATGAGTGTATCAAGGTCTTCTTCTTTGATGATTCTTTCTTCTTCGGTAGCATATACTTGCGGGATTCTGTATTCCTTTTTACCTCTCCACCTCATCAAATCCACACCCAAGAGGTATCTAAAAATAAAATACAAGAAAAAAGCAATACTCAGATAAGGCAAAATTTTAATAAAACGAACCAGGATATATTTTGCTTTTTCCCCGCCAAAAATAAATTTTAGCAGTTTAAATAAAATTTTATAAAAAAACCTTTCTACTTTCATCACTATTTTTTCCCACCAAGTAGGTTCTTTGGGCTTTAAGGAATAATCAAAAGCGGGATCTTTCTTATAGGTTTCAATTTCCCCGGGAGAAATCACAATGGTTTTATCACCCGCGGTAGAATCATTTACTTGTGAAAATAAAAAAGTGCTTGGAAAAAGCAGACTAAAAAAAAGAATATATACAAAATATTTTTTCATTTTGAATCAACTTCCGATTTGGTTGATTTTTTCCAAGGCTCCTTCGGCAGTTTGATATTCTTTTAATGAGAAATATAAGAAAACCATTACAGGCACTTGAATCACACTGATGAAAAGCTTGGCAATAATGGTTATGACATTAAGAAAAGCTAAAACAGGATCTCCCGTAGCTTGACTTATATTTTCACCTTCTGTTTTCACCGTCCCCATTATTTTTATCAATGCATAAAGCGTAGCCGGAAAAGAAACCAAAGAATTTAGAATGATTATAATTATATATGTCAACATAATAATGGCAAAAGAATACCACCATTTTCCTTTAATATAAGAAAAAGCTTTACTAATAGCCTCAGTAATCCCCTTCCCTTCCATAAAATATACCGTAAAAGAAAGTACAATAGGAACCAGAAGATAAATTCCGGGAATAATGAAAAAAAGGAAGCCTAGAAAAAGGATGATTACAGATAAAAAACTTAATAATATATATCCGAGCCATTTGGAATTAATAAAATTATAAATTTCCTCTTCCTTAATTTCACCGTTATTTTTAATATAACTTTTAAGATAGCCATAGGCCGCTGAATAAATACGGGCGGTAAGAAATATAGAATATAAGCTAATCAATAATCCAAAAATAGTAGCAACACCAAAATTGTTTATTTTATCATTCAATAAGAGTTCATTAATCATCATCGAATATTTATAATAAAAGATAATATTCAATATAAAAAACAGTAAAAGATAGTATTTGTTTGATTCCCAAATAATTTTTAGCATTTTGCGGTAATGCTTTTGCAAAAAAGAAAAGCCGTCTTCGAGAACTTCACTGATTGTTCGGATTTTTTTAAATTGATGAAGTGTGTTGTTCATAAGAGTTTGTTTTTTTGATAGAGTTTTACAGGTAATAAAAAGTAATAATAAATGAGTATTAATAAAGAAATAAATATAATACTTATAGAGAGCCAATCAGGCATTTCGGTATGCCGCGTAACAAAACCTTCCAAAAATCCCGCAATGACAAAAAAGGGAAGCGTACTTAATACAATTTTTAATCCGTCTCGGGCTTTAAGAACAAAAGCTTCTTTTCGCGTATAAGATCCCGGCATTAATATACCGGAAGCCAATACCAAGCCTGCTGCACCCGCCACAATAATTACAAATATTTCTATTGTGCCGTGTATCCATATTGTCCTGACAGATTCCCAAAAAACATTTTTATCGTAAAAAAAATATTGAAACGAACCCAGCATAATTGCATTGTACATCATATAATACAAAGTGCCAAGTCCAAAGAGTAATCCATAAACAAAGGTCATCAAAGCCACTTTAATATTATTAATGGTTATTCCCATAAACATATTGAAAGCACCCTTTTGTTTATAAACTGCCATAGGATCACCTTTGTCGATATTATTCATCGTCATATCCACATATTCATCCCCTAAAATTAAACGCACAAAATTGCCGTCATGGGCTGCCGAGAAAGCACCGATAGCTGCAAATAATAAAAATACAGCCATACTTATCCATAAGAATTTACGGTACTTGTAAAATAGCAAAGGGAAGGAATATTTATAAAAATGGAGAATCGATTTAAGACTTTCCTTTTTTGTAGTATAAATTTTGCGATGTGCCTGTCCTGCCAATTGATGTAAATATTGCGTAGTTTGACTGTCGGGATAATAAGTATTGGCATAGGCCAGATCATCTGTAAGGTCAAGATATATTTTTGTTAAGCCGGAAGAATCAATGGGTGTGTTTCCACTTAAAATCTCCTCATAGGATTGCCATTTATTTTTATTTTTATTGATGAAAACAACTTCCCTCATTTTTAAATAAAAAACAAGTTTATATCCTTATAACCCAAATCAAACCAATCGGCTACCGTTTTATTGGTCAAAATTCCTTTGTACACATAAATTCCTTGACGCAATCCTTTGTCTACAAAAGCGGCATCATCTATTCCTCCTTTTTCTCCTATTTTCAACAAATAAGGAAGAAAAATATTACTTAATGAATAGCTGGCTGTACGGGCATAACGCGCCGGAATATTTGGCACTCCATAATGTACCACACCGTGTTTTAATACAACCGGATTATCATGAGAAGTCACTTCCGAAGTTTCACTTATTCCTCCCCTATCTATACTGACATCAATCAAAACCGATCCGTTTTGCATCCGTGTAATCATCGGCTCGGTAATGATAACAGGCGTCCTTATATCTCCTTTTAAAGCACCTATCACCACATCGGCACGTTCCAGTGCATCCAATATAATTCCCGGTTGGATGGTAGAAGTATACACATTTCCTTCTACTATGGATTTTAAACGTCTCAAACGGGAAACAGAATTATCAAAAACCTTGACGGCAGCACCCAAACCCAAAGCCGTACGTACGGCATATTCACCCACAGTCCCGGCACCGATTACAACAATTTGAGCAGGAGGTACCCCACTGATATTTCCCAATAATAAATTTTTACCTATCAAAGATTTAGTGAGCAATTCGGAAGCAATAAGAATGGAGGCAGTTCCAGCAATTTCACTCTGGGATCGGACAATGGGAGTTTTTCCCTGTTCGTCTTTAAGAAATTCCCATGCAATTCCCGTAATTTTTTTATTCATCAGCTCTTTCAAAACCTCTTTTTTGAAGGTCTTCATTTGCAAAGCCGAAAAAACAATTGATTCCGGTTCCAATAAACCTACTTCTTCTTTATCTACGGGTTCAACTTTCAGAATAATATTACTTTTGTATACTTCTTCGGGACTGTAAGTAATGATTGCTCCTACTTCCGAATAATCGTGATCCGTAAAATTAGCTCCCTCACCTGCTCCGCTTTCAATTACTATTTTATGCCCGTGAGCCACTAATGTTCCCACCGCATCGGGAGTCAAACAAATTCGTTTTTCCTGTAAACGCCTTTCCTTTGGTATGCCGATACGCAATTCGCTTTTTCTGAACTGAATGGCTAAACGCTCTTCTTGGGGTAATAAAATATCTTTGGAAAAAGGTCGTAACATAATTTATTCGATTTCAATCCGCCGGGTGTCTGAATTTTTAACAATAATACGGATTTTTTGTGAATTTTGCGGAATGAAATCAGAGATAATTTGCGGCCATTCGATAAAAATCCACGCATTCGGGTCACTAAAATATTCCTCAATTCCGAAATCCAGAGCTTCTGTTTCATCTTCAAGCCGGTATAAATCAAAATGATAAATCTTCCCCTGCGGAATTTTATATTCATTTACAATCGAAAAAGTAGGTGAAGCCGGTTCGTCTTCCGTTTTTAGAAAATGAGCCATTTCTTTTATCAAAGTGGTTTTACCACTTCCCATATCTCCTTCAAATAAAATAATTTTTTTATCCAGTTGCGCAAAAATTTCCGGAATGATACCCGGCATTTCTTTTAATGAATATTCTATTTCTTTTTTCATTATATGAAGATAGATATTTAATCAGTTCTTTCTTTTTCAATAAAACAAAGATACAATTCTTCGGAGATGACAAAAAATATTATTTTAGCAAAAAATTTATTTATGCTTATAAAAGCCTTTTTTTCCGATGATATTGCTCATATTTCCTATTTATTGATTGGTAAAAGCGGAATATTTGCCATCGATCCTCAACGTGATATTTCAGTTTACGAGGAAGAAATAAAAAAGAGGGATTTGCCTCTGAAAGGAATCCTCCTTACCCACCCTCACGCCGATTTTATCAGTGGACATCGCGAAATGCAAGAGAAATATAAAGCACCGGTATATGCACATAAAAAGGCACCCTATCAAACCGGTTTTCATGCGGTAGAAGAAGGAGACGAATTGAATCTGGATCATATAAAAATTCAAGTACTTGACACGCCCGGACATACTCCCTTTTGTAATTCGTTTTTAGTAACCGATTTTTCCAGAGGAAACAAACCCGTAGCAGTCTTTACCGGTGACACTTTGTTTGTGGGAGATGCCGGAAGACCGGACTTATTTCCCGAACAAAAAGTAGAATTAGCCGGAAAATTATATGATTCTTTGTTTGACAAACTACTAAAACTCGATGATTTTGTAGAAGTATATCCTGCACATGCTTCGGGATCCTTATGCGGGAAGAGTTTGTCTGAGAAAAGAGCCACCACCATAGGATATGAGAAACTATTCAATCCCCGCTTACAGCATACAAAAAAAGAGGCCTTTATACAGGAAATTCTTGCGGATGATTTACCTGTTCCCGAACATTTTAAATACTGTGCAGGAAAGAACCTTAAAGGGCCTGCTCTTTTGGAAAACATACCCGACGCAAAAGCCATTCCTACTGAAGAGTTTGCAAAAAAAATGTCAACAGGCAACTATACATTAATTGACATACGGAATTTTAATCAATGGAATCAATACCATCTTCCCGGATCGATTAGTATCGATATCAACTGTCTGGCATTTGCCAACTATGCCGGATGGATTATCCCGCAAGAAAAGGAAATATTATTGGTACATTCCTCCGAAGAAGACATTGAAAAAGCTGTAGTTTCCTTACGAAAAATTGGTATTGATCAACCGGTTTATTATGCTGAAAACGGAATGGAAGGTATGCTTTATCACGGAATGGAAATACAACAAACGACTACTTACCTTCCTTCCGAATTACCTAAACTGAACTTTAAAAAAGAAAAAACTATTCTTCTGGATGTTAGACAAAATAAAGAAGAAGGAAAATATCCTCTTGCCTACATCCATCAACCGGCCTCTTCCATTCTCTCGGAAAGATTTTTACCTGAAAAAAACAAGGAATATATTGTAATCTGTGAAAAAGGCGCTTTGGCAAGTTTAGTTATTTCCTTTTTACAAAATAAAGGCTTTGATAATATTTCTTATTTATTAGGTAGTGGAAAAACACTTCGTAAGGTGACAGTTTTATAAGGCTGTTACATGCCGGTTCTAATGGCTTCTACCGGATTCAAACGTGCGGCTTTCCATGCAGGCATTATTCCCGCAATCAAACCGATAATAGAAGAAATGAACAAGCCGAGTAAAATATTTTGAAGACTGATGCTTATATCAAAGTCATTTGAAAAAGTATTGACCAGATACGTACCGATCCAAACCAAAAGTATTCCGAAAGCACCTCCAACCAATGAGAGTAAAACGGATTCGAATAAAAATTGCGAAAGAATGAAAAAATTATTGGAGCCCAAAGCTTTTTGAATCCCGATTTGATTGGTTCTTTCCTTAACCGAGACAAACATTATATTGGCAATCCCAAATGCACCTATCAGCAAAGAAAATAAAGCCAAAAGGCTCCCTCCCATTTTTAGCATTTTTGTCATTTGCTCGATTTGATCTCGAAAGGTGTTGATATTATTGATAAAAAAGTTGTTTTCTTCTGCCGGTTTTAATTTTCTGTAATTCCGCATGCGCACAGCTATATCATCGGTGAGTTTTTGCATATCTGCATTTGCTTTGGGAGCCACAATAATAGCTGTAAAAACACGATCGGGATTTACAAGAGTTCGCGCAAAACTTGAAGGAATGATAATCCGGTTATCATTGGTAGGGCCTACTCCGCTTCCTTCTTTTTTTAAACTCCCGATTACTTTTACCTTTTTCCCGTAAATACGAATGGTTTTTCCTATGGGATCTTCGTTCTCGAATAAAGCTTCTTTAATATTCGCTCCGATAATGGCTACCGGTGATGCATTCTCGTCTTCGTATTTATTGAAAAATCGTCCTTTTTCAAAATCCAAATGTTCTATTTTAGGAAAATCAGAACCCTCAGCAATTACTTCTACCGAGCTCAAGGCTTCTTTTCCCAATACTTTTACATTGGCCGACGGCATAAAAATCCTAAAAGTAATGGCTTTGTATTCATCTTTGGGCAAAGTTTTTTTCAGATATTTATATTCATCCATCGTGGGAAACGGATAATTCCTTCTTTTCCAACGAGGAACATTGGATTGGTTACCAAAGCTAAACTTAGTAATATACAGGGTATTTTGTCCGAATTTACTCATCGAATCCATGATCTTGTCATTAAGGGTATCGATAGCCGTATAAATGGCTACAATGGAAAAAATACCGATAGTTACTCCCAGCAAAGACAATGATGTTCTTAACAGATTGGTTTTTAATGAGTTGAAAGCAAATTTAAAACTTTCTATAATTAAAAAAATTTTCTTTTTCATACTTTTTTATAGGCTAATTCGTTAAAGCTATTTTCGTTGAAAACACACTATGCAAGATAGACGAAAAAAACCGGAAAATATTACACATATAACTTTAAAAATTTATAACTTTGTAAATTCAATAAAAACAGGGAGATAGATAAATATAAACAGGAAACAAAATGGGATTTTTTAACTTCTATACTGAAGAAATAGCCATCGATTTAGGAACCGCCAATACATTAATTATCCACCGTGATAAAGTCGTTGTGGACAGTCCTTCAATTGTAGCAAAAAATATATTGAACGGGGAACTAATAGCTGTGGGGAAAGAAGCTTCTTTAATGCAAGGAAAGACACATGAAAATATTAAAATCATCCGTCCTTTAAAGGATGGAGTTATTGCCGATTTTGAAGCTTCGGAAAAAATGATTATGGAATTTATCCGTCAAATCCCTGCTATCAAAAAGAAATGGATTCCTCCAAAATTAAAAATGATAATTTGTATTCCTTCGGGGATTACGGAAGTAGAAAAAAGAGCGGTACGTGATTCCGCAGAAAAAGTAAATGCCACGGAAGTATATCTTATTCATGAGCCTATGGCTGCGGCCATTGGTCTGGGTGTAGATATTACCAAACCCAAAGGAAATATGATTATTGATATTGGAGGAGGAACCACAGAGATTGCCGTTATTTCCATTGGAGGTATAACCGTGGAAAAATCGGTTAAAATTGCCGGGGATGTCTTTACCAGCGATATTATTTACTATATGCGTACACAACACAATTTGCATGTAGGTGAAAGAACGGCTGAGAAAATCAAAATTGAAGTAGGATCAGCGATTGATGAATTGGAGAATCCCCCGGAAGATATTGCTGTACAAGGACGAGATTTGTTAACAGGCAAACCCAAGCAGATCATTGTCTCATATAAAGAAGTGGCCAAAGCGCTTGATAAATCACTTTTACGCGTTGAAGATGCAATAATGGAAACTCTGGCCAAAACACCGCCCGAATTATCAGCAGACATTTATAATTCGGGAATTTATCTTGCAGGAGGAGGTTCTCTATTGAGAGGCTTTGATAAACGTATCTCTCAAAAAACGGGATTGCCGGTATATATTTCAGAAGATCCCTTACGAGCCGTAGTAAGAGGAACGGGAATTGTCTTGAAAAATTTCGATAAATATAAATCGGTTCTTATAAAATAAGCCATTACTAATATGATTTCCGGATGACTCGATTATTGAAATTCATGATGGAAAGAAAAAGTCTTTTGCTTTTTCTTTTTCTAGAATTCTTTGCTTTTACATTAATACTTAGAAGTAATTTATATCTGAATTATAAGCATAACCATTTTGTCACCGAAGTTTCCGGGCGCTATAATAATCGAGTTCATAATATCACGCGTTATTTTGAATTAAATCAGGTAAACCGGAAGTTACAGGAAGAAAACAGCCGGATAAAAAATAAAAAAATAAATAAAATAAACGACAGTATAGATTTTCTTACATGGAAAAATTTTTCTGTCATACCTGCCGTAATCATTACCAACCAATTTCAATTTTCCAATAATCATATCATTATAAATAAAGGTAGTAAAGACAGTATTCAACCGGGAATGGGAATTACAGGTACAAAAGGGATCATTGGAACCGTTGTGAAAGTATCACCTCATTATGCGGCCGTTTTATCTATTTTGAATAATAAAACCTCTATCAGTGTAAAACCAAAAAATTCCAATCATTTCGGCTTTTTGAAATGGGAAGGGCGTAGCCCGAAGATTTTAACTGTTGAAGACATCCCACTAGATGCAAAGATTAATATTAGTGATACATTGGTAACCAGTGGAAACTCAAATATTTTCCCAAAAGGAATTCCCATAGGAATTATTACGGATATAAAAAAATTAAAAGGAAGTAAAAACTACTCTTTAAAAATAAGACCAGTTGAAGATTTAACAGATTTAAACATCGCATATATACTTAATAATAAATATCAAAAAGAATATTTACAATTAAAAGATTCTATCAATGAAAATTAATTTCCGGTTCTTTCTGCTGCTTTTTCTTCTTGTGTTTATCCAACTTCTCTGGTATAATCACCTGAAACTATACGGAAGATTTGTCCCTATCATATATATTTATCCTTTTTTGATTCTCTCTTTTTCTCAAAATAATTTACAATTGATACTGGCATTTATAACAGGAATTTTTCTAGACATATTTTTGCATACCGGAGGAATCTTCGCAGCTGTTACTGTATTTATTATCTATATACGGCGTTTGTTTACAATTCCTTTTTTACATCAAAATAGAAGGAATGAAGAACAAATTAATCCGTTATTGTTTTCCTTTAATAACAAAATTATTTATTATGGATTGGCTATTTTCTTTACTATTCTTTTCTTGAATTTATTGGAATCTTTCAGCTTTTCCTATGTCTTCTATAAAGTACCTTTGTTTATAATAAATACATTATTAAGCCTTATAATTATTATCTTTATTGATTATTTATTCATTAATAAAATCAACGGATGAAACAAAAATCTTTTGTTATAGGTTTTTTTATAATTCTGATAGGTATGATTATCGGGATACGTTTGTTTTATATTCAAATAATCGATAATGAATACAAAAAACTTTCCTATAAAAATGCGATAAAAAAAGAATACATTATTCCGGAAAGAGGATATATTTATGATCGAAACGGTAAATTATTGGTCAGTAATTTACAAGTTTACGATATCATGGGAGTGCCCAATCAAATAAAAAGTTTTGATACGGCACAATTTATAAAATATACGGGAATCACATTAGAAGACCTTAAAACCAATCTATCAAAAGCAAAAAAGTATTCATGGAATAAAGCCTCCTTGATTGTGCCTCGCTTATATAAGGATGAAATAGCCTTATTTGCAGAAAAAATCAATGAATTTCCCGGTTTTTTCATTCAAAAAAGAGCTATTCGTAAATATCATACCAAATCTGCTGCCAATGTATTGGGGTTTATACGTGAGGTAAATATGAAAGAGCTAAAAAAAGACAGTTTTTATATTCCTGGGGATTTAATCGGGAAAGCCGGTGTAGAGAAATCTTATGAATTTCAATTACGGGGAAAGAAAGGAATCAGATATTTTTTAACGGATAAATTTAACCGTAAAATAGAAAGCTATAAATCCGGAAAAATGGATGTTGCTCCCGAAGCAGGAAAAGACTTAAAAATTAGTATCGATATTGCTTTACAAGTATTCGGAGACAGCTTGATGAGCGGAAAAAGAGGCGCCATTGTCGCCTTGGAGCCCCAAACAGGAGAAATACTTGCTTTGATTACAGCACCAACCTACCCTCCGGAATATTTAAGCGGGCGAAATAGTTCCAAAAACTTTAACCGGCTGTTTCGAGACAAAGTGAATAATCCTTTGCTCGATAGAGGATTACAAGGAGCTTATCCTCCGGGATCCCCTTTTAAACTGATCAATGCATTGGTCGGAATGCAAGAAGGAGTGATTACTCCGCAGACTTCCTATGTTTGTAATCACGGCTTTTATTATGGTAAAAAAGCGCATATGTTTTGTCACTGTGGTGCCAATGGCAGAAAAGTTCATTTGCCTTGGGCTATTACCAATTCTTGCAATACATTTTTTTCAAAATCATATATTAAGATTATTGAAAAATATTCCTCGGCAGCAGAAGGTTTGGACCATTGGTCAAAACATGTAAAAAGCTTCGGACTTGGTAGCTATCTTAATACTGATTTACCTGTGGGTTCGAAAGGATTTATTCCCGACAGTAAATTTTATGACCGTTATTACGGAAAAAATAAATGGTATAGTACATTTACTTTATCAAACGGAATCGGGCAAGGAGAAGTATCTACAACCCCTATTCAACTGGCTAATGTAATGAACATAATTGCCAATAAAGGAAGTTATTTCACTCCTCATATTATAAAAGAAATTGACCATGGAAAATATCCTATTGAAAAAAGACTGAAAACACGGAGACATACCAGTATCGATTCTATATATTTTGATCCGGTAATAAATAATATGGCAAACGTATATAAACGGGGAACTGCACGTTACAGCCGATTAAAAGATATTGAGCTATGCGGAAAAACAGGTACAAGTGAAAATAAAATACGTGTAGAGGGTAAAATTATCAGTCTTCCCGACCATTCGATTTTTGTAGCCTTCGGCCCTAAAGAAAACCCGAAAATAGCTATAGCTGTTTTCATTGAAAACGGAGGTTATGGAGCTACCATTGCCGCTCCCATTGCTACTTTAATGATTGAAAAATATTTACGTGGAAAAATAACTCGTACGGATTTATGGAATAATATTCGAAATATTAGTCTGGAAGATATTTATAAAATGAAATACAATGATCCACAGCAATAGAAGAGTAAGTATTTTTGATTATGATTGGGTCAGTATAATTCTATTTTTGATACTGATTAGTATTGGTGTTACAAGTATTTATTCGACAGAGTATACCAACCTGAAAGAGGTTGTATATAACAACTTTTATTTCAAGCAAATAATCTGGGCCATTTTCAGTTTGTTTTTGATTGCCCTTATAGGTTTTATTCCCGTTCGTAATTTTAAAAACTATGCTTCTCTTATTTATCTTATCGTTTTATTTAGTCTGGTATTAGTATTGATTTTCGGAGCAAAAATCAATGGAAACCGTTCGTGGTTTCGTTTTGGAAGTTTTGGTTTGCAGCCTGCAGAGTTTATGAAAATGGCGGCCGTGCTAGGGTTGGCAAAGTTAGTCACTGATATTGATTTCGATATTACAAATATAAGAGACTTCCTTAAAGCTAGCTTACTGATTATGGCTCCCGTCATTTTGATATTGCTTCAACCGGATTTAGGTTCAGCCATTGTATTTCTGGCTCTGTTTCTTGTTTTATACAGAGAAGGTGTGGACCTTAAATACTTTCTATTACTCTTTACACTAGCTCTATTATTTATCCTTACTATCTATTGGGGGAAAGAGATTATGATTGTTATACTTATAGGTATATATTTTTTGATAAATATATCTTCCTATTTTATTTTTAAAAAGAAAATTTTCGTTAAATCATTCCTGCTTTTACTGTTATTTTCCGGAATGATTTTTCTAACTGATATTGTGTTTCACCATGTTTTAAAACCTCATCAAAAAAATCGAATAGAAATTGTACTCGGGAAGAAAAAAGACGATCGAGGAACAGGCTATAATTTAAAACAAGGACTAATTGCTATCGGCTCGGGAGGATTTACCGGCAAAGGTTTGGATATGAGTACACAAACAAAAGGTTATTATATTCCGGCACAACCTACCGATTGGATTTTTACGGTAATTGGAGAAAGATGGGGCTTTCTGGGCAGTATAACCGTAGTGATACTTTTTGTTATGCTATTGATTCGTTTACTTTATCTCGCAGAAAGACAAAAAGATAAATTTGCCCGGGTTGTAGGCTATGGAGTAATCAGTATAATTTTGATTCATTTCACCCTGAATTTATTGATGGTTTTAGGATTGTTTCCTACTATTGGAATCCCATTACCTTTTATCAGTTATGGAGGTTCCTCCTTATGGGCTTTTACATTAATGTTGTTTATCTTTCTCAAACTGGATGCTCACAGAAAAGAAACTTGGTAAAAAAATTATTTCTTTGGATTAACTATAAAAGCATTGGGGTATTCTTGACGTATTTTCACCAAAGCTTGATCGGCGGATAATTTATTTTCATAAATTCCTACCCAAACTTTAAACTCCGGACTTTCCCATTCTATAAGTACGGGAACCGATTGGAATTTCTGTTGAAAATCTTTTTTTACAGCTTTAGCACGTTTTAAATTTTGTCCGTTATAGAGTTGAATATGATAATATTTTTTTGTCTTTTTTGTATTCTTACAAAGCCCTCTTTCATTCAGTAACTGATCCACTTGATGGGTAACCACAAAACGTTTGGAAGGATCTGTTTGGGCTATTGCAGTAATGGAAAAAAAAGTAAAAATAATGAGAGTCAAAAATAATCTGTTCATTCCGTTCATTGTTTAAAAGCAAAGATACAATATATATAACTAAAATTGTACCATAAAATTATAGAGTATAAAAAAAGCCTGCTAAAAACAGGCTTTTCTTCATTTTATATTTATTGTATTAATGCACGTTGTGATGCATCACACTTTCTTCCAAATAAGGATGATTTTTGGGAAGTATATCTCTTTTTGAAAGCATTCTTAATACTACAAAAAGGAATAAGCCTAAAAATCCGAGGAACATTCCGATTTCATAGATGCCAAAAACAGGATGTGTATGCTCAACTCCTTTGAAAGTATGTACCAACGGAGGGAAAACAGATAAATAAACATCCAATACGTATCCGGCCAAAATCAAAAAGGCAACACTTACCAATACCTTGGGATTTTTGGCTAATTTATTCGGAAGTAATATCAAAAACGGAATAAAGAAATTGATAACAATATTCAATACAAATAAAGGTTCAGAAAAATGAAATCTTCTTAAATAATAGTATTCTGCTTCTTCGGGAATATTTCCATACCAAATCAACATATATTGAAAATACCATGCATAAGCAAAAAGAATAGAACCCATAAAAAGATATTTTGAAAAATCATGCCAATGGGATTCATTCATAAAGGGATAATAGCCTGCTTTATGAAGGAAATATATAAAAATCACAATTAAAGCAGAAGCATGAAAGAATCCTGAAATAAGTTCTTTTACACTAAATAAGGTACTATACCAAAAAGGTTCGATAGACATTAAATAATCAAAAGCAGCAAAAATAAGGGTTCCAGCCAATGCAAAAATATAAACTTTCGAGAAGAAACGACTTTTATTAAACCACTTTAAAGCGCCTTTTTTATCCTCATCTTCTTTTTTGGAAAGATAACGTAAAATGCCGGTAGTAACTATCCATACGATAAAATAAATAATAGTACGTGTAGAGAAGAATAAAGTATTTAAATAGGGTTCTTTCCATTCCAACAAATGCTTATATTCTTCATATTTATTAAAATCTTCAATATGTCTTTCTGGTGCAGCCCATGGGTAAACATATTTAATTCCGAAAAATACCAAGGCAAGCATAGCTATAAATGCAGGTCCCAAATAACAAGACATCATTTCGGGTACTCTTTTGAAGGCGGCAGACCAACCTGCTTCGGCTATATATTGAAGGCTCAACCAAAAGGCAGCTCCTAAAGCCAATAGTACGAATAGGTAGTTACTGAATAATATATTTGTCCACGCTCTTCCGGTATCGTTGGCAAAAGCCATAGCTCCTGAAACCAAACCGATTATGATTAAAACGGCGCTGAGGATCATTAATTTTTTTGGAAATACAAATCTTTTTTTCATTGTCGTAATTTTATTAAATTAGTTTACTTTTAAACCGTTCTTAATATAAAGAACAATTTTCCATCTGTCATCCGACTTGATTTGAGAACCATGCGCTCCCATTACAGCCGACCCCATAGTGATAACATGAAAAATTTCACCATCGGGTTTGGCTTGGATATAACCAGCCTTAAGATTGGCCGGAGGAACCGGATAAAGTTTCTTTCCGTTTTTTTCCAAAGTAGCAATCGGTCCGTCACCTTGACCGGTAGTTCCGTGACATACCGCACAATAGATATCATATTTCTCTTTTCCTCTCAACAAATTTTCTTTTGTGGGTTGAAAAGGATTCTTCAATAATTTTCCTGCCAAAGTTTTGTCTTTGAATTTATCTTTAAAAGGATAAGGGATAAATTCTCTTGGCACGGTTCCTTGAACGGGTAATTGTAAAGTACTACCGTCTTTCAAATATTTATTCGGACTATAGGATTCATAAGCTTTTGAATAGTACATATCAAAATCTCCCATATAATCCCAATAGGTCTTTTCCTGTTCATGATTACATGAACTAAAAAAAGCGGCTCCTATAAGTATTAATATAATTTTTTTCATATTTAAGTTATTTTGTTGATTAGACCTCTTCAATTTTTTCAGCTCCGGTCTCTTTAAATATTCCGATTACTTTTTCTTTTAAATCATTATCCATTTTGGTTTCATCCACCAAAACCACCATTTTATCATCATAAATACCGGGATAATAAAATTCGGGTTCTTTAAATGGAGATAAGCGGTCTTGATAGAAAAAGGTAGCTACGGTACTTAATACGGTAATCAAAACCGTTCCAATAAATAATAAAACGGGAAAAGTCAAACTCAAATTAGGTTTTCCTCCGATATTTAAAGGATAATCGATTACAAACGTATAATACAAAGCTGCAAATACACTTATTAGGCCTATGGTTCCATATACAAAACCTAGAAAAGGGATATTTGATTTTACATGGAACTTATGTAAGAGCTCTTCAATCACAAAAGGAGTGATTACTTCTTCTACCGGTGCATTGACCTCTATTAATTTATCGGCTGCTTCCAGTAATTTATTATCGTCGCTGTAAACTGCTATTAATTTATTCATCTTCCAATAGTTTTTTAAATGCAATATATTCACCGGCTGTGGGTTTCAAGTCGGTTTGACGTTTTGCTTGTTGTTTTAATTCGTTCATGGCCATCATCGGAATAAATCTGATGAATAACAATACACCTACCAAAAATAATCCGATCGTTCCCAAATAAATCCATTTATCTACAATGGTAGGAGAATATTTAAACCATCCTGCAGGCAAAAAGTCTTCTGCCATTGGAGGTACGACAATATTATAACGTTCCAACCACATACCAATATTTACAAAAATGGTAATGACAAAAATCATCCAAAGGGTTCTTCGCACTTTCTTAAACCAGAATAATTGAGGTAAAAAAGCATTAAATATAATCATCCACCAATAAGGGGCTGCATAATGTCCTTTTAAATAATTTTCATTAAACACATAATTTTCAAATACGTTTCCTGAATACCATGCAACAAAAAGTTCTATTAAGTAAGCCGAACCCATAATCAAACTCACAAAAGTAATGATACGTGCAATCGCATCAAAGTGATCGTCGGTAACATAGTCTTCCAATTTAAACATCAAGCGAATTACTACCATCAAGGTAACAACCATACTGAAACCGGAAAAAATCGCCCCTACCACAAAGAAAGGAGGGAAAATCGTTTCGTGCCAACCCGGTAGTACACCTGCGGCAAAGTCGGTAGATACGATGGAGTGTACTGCAATTACCAAAGGCATTGCCAATCCGCCAAGTATAACCAAGGTATCTTCAAACTTTCTCCAAGAGGACATTTTTCCTAACCATCCCAAACTTAATGCACGGAATATTTTTTTCTTTAAACCTTGAGAACGCTCACTAACCGTAGCAAAATCAGGCAACATACCGATATACCAAAAAATGGCCGAAGTGGTTAAGTAAGTCAAAATGGCAAAAACATCCCAGAGTAATGGCGAATTAAAATTCACCCATAATCCACGAGAGTTCGGCCCGTAAGGGAAGATAAAGAACTCATCCCAAGCACGACCTACATGAATTCCGGGAAATAATCCGGCAGCCAATACCGCAAAAACCGTCATCGCTTCAGCTGCACGGTTAATTGAAGTACGCCATTTTTGACGAAATACCAATAAGAAAATGGAAAAAGCCGTTCCTGCATGACCGATACCAATCCACCAAACAAAGTTGATGATGGCCCAGCCCCATACGACTTGGTTATTATTTCCCCACATCCCGATTCCTTTGGCAATGGTTAGCGGAACATAATATCCCAATCCGATAGCCATCAAAATAAAGGAGATTCCAAAAGCAATCCACCACCATAAAGGGGCTTTTTCTTCTTGTGACCTTAATATATCGGCGGTAATATCCCCGTAGGTTTTATTGCCTAATATTAATTCACCTCTGACTTCTTTTTTATACATAATTGAATGATTTTAAAAAATTTGGTTAAGCTTCAGTTTGATGTGCTTCTTCTTTATTACGCACTTTGGTCATATACACTACACTGGGCAATGTTTTTAATTCTTCCAATAATCCGTATGAACGTTCATCTTTGAATAATTGAACAATTCTGGCACCTTCCATATTCGTGTCACCGAACACAATGGCATTTGAAGGACAAGCTTGCTCACAAGCCACTTGAATTTCGCCGTCACGTAATTCTCTTCCTTCATTTTTGGCTTTGAGTTTTCCTTCTTGAATTCGTTGCACACACATAGTACATTTTTCTACTACCCCTCTTTGTCTTACAACTACATCAGGGTTCAATACCATACGTTTTACTTCGTCATTGAAAAGATAATTGTAATCACCTCCTTCTACAAAGTTAAACCAGTTAAATCTTCTTACTTTATAAGGACAGTTGGCCATACAATAACGGGTTCCGATACAACGGTTATAGGCCATACTGTTTAATCCTTCGTCGGTATGAGGAGTAGCCGCAACCGGACAAACATTCTCACAAGGAGCATTGTCACAGTGCTGACACATCACAGGTTGATAAAATACTTCGGGATTTTCTTCAACCGGAGCATATAATTTATCTTCTGTTGTTGAATAATACCTGTCGATTCTCAACCAGTGCATATTTCTACGCTTGCGTACTTGCTCTTTTCCTACAATAGCAATATTATTCTCCACTTGACAAGCTATAATACAAGCACTACATCCGGTACATTTGTTATAATCAATTGCTAATCCCCAGTGATGTCCAATATAATCGTCTTCATTATATCCTTTTTTATAAAGATTAACATGTTCTAATTTCTCTTTAAAGAAAACATGTGCCTCATTTCCTGCATGCGGATTTTTTTGCCATTCTTTCAAGGTAGTTTCACGGGCAATGATAGACCCGCGTCCTTCCATTACATCATGGGTTTGGGTTTGAGCCAATTCATAGGTTTTTCCGGTAGCATTTATTTCCACGGGAATATCGCTATATTGTCTGTATCCGTCTTTGTGTTGAATGAAAACGGCAGCATTGGCTCCACCTGTCTCATCTGCAATAGGTCCGGCAGCTGTACGTCCGTATCCCAAAGCAATGGCTACAGTATTTTTTTCTTGTCCCGGTTGAACGAGAACAGGAAGTTCCACCTCTATTTTACCGGATTTAACTTTTACTACATCTTCTGTTTTTAAACCTTTTTCTTCGGCCAATTTTGGAGAAATAGCCACATAATTATCCCAAGTTACTTTGGATATAGGATCTGGCATTTCTTGTAACCAAGGGTTGTTTGCATTGAGACCGGAACCGAGTTGAACAGATTCATAAAGACTCAAACGCAAACCTTCGGGTTTTTGGAAAGCAGTAATTTTATCTTCATTGGCAGTAATGTATTCTGCATTGAAAACAGGAGCATCTCCCGTTACTTCCACTTCATAAACTCCATCTTGAAGAGCTTTTATCCAACCACTTGCAAAGTCTTTGATTTCTTGTGCTACTTCTTCTTCGTTTTCATTCTCAATTTCGGGTTTGGGTAAAATGTTATCTTCCCAATATTTTTTCAAATAATCATAATAGGTTCCTTGTATTCCAGCCCATTTCATAAATCCTTCTTGTGCTTGACGTGTATCCCATAATTTATTAATGGTAGGTTGAGCCAAACTAAAACTTCCTTTAATAGGTTCTGCATCTCCCCATGATTCAAGGAAATTATTATCCGGCAATACATACTGAGTATGTTTGGCTGTTTCATCTTCTTTGTCCGAAATAGAAACAGAAAGTTTTAAGCCTTCAATCAATTTCGCCTTATCTTCTCCATTGGGACAAGTATAAACCGGATTTGTATGATAAAAGATGGCAGCAGCAGCTTTACCAGATTTCATATCATCAAAAGCTTGCTTGATTTGTGCATCTCTACCTTGTTTGAGTAAAGTTTCTTTTTGAATATCCAAGGTGTTTCCGTAGTTACCCAACATATTATTAATGCCGGCAGCCAATAGCTGAATGGATTTATCATTGGTGCCCGATACAACCAAGGATTGTCCTTTATTCTCTAATAAGTCTTTGACTAAATTATCGATATCTATATCACATGCCAAGGCTTTTAAAGAGGCATTGCCTGTGGCTTTGGCGAGTTCATTATAAAGTTTGATAAGTAATTTTTTCTCTTGTGCCGGTTTGATGATGGTACGATAATCTGCATTACTGGCAGTTAATGTCATCAATGTATCATATTGATAATGGCGAGACATTTCTTTTTTGCCATTGGTCAAATCACGTGTTTTTGCATAATCGGCAGCAAATTGTACGGGTGACAACCAAGTGCCCAAGAAATCGGCATTAAATCCGGCAATTACTTTTGCTTTATCAAAATGATAGGAAGGAATGGCTGCTTTTCCAAAGCTTCCTTCATGCGCATCGATAATAGCCGAATAGGAAACCGGATCCAAATAAACTACTTCAGCCGTAGGATATTTGGCTTTGAAATCTTCAAAAAGTTGTTTGGTTGAAGGGCTTATCACCGTACTGGCCAAAATTATAATTTTTTGACCCGCACCTGCGATTTTTTCCAATTTGGCAGTGATTTCTTTATCTGCATCCTCCCAAGTGGTTTTCTTTCCGCCTTTAAGTGGATGTTGTAATCTCGCAGTATCATAAAGATCCAAAACAGCCGCTTGCATACGGGCATTTGTTCCTCCCTGTGTAATTTTTGAAAGTTTATTTCCTTCAATTTTAATGGGTCTTCCGTCTCTTACTTTTACCACTACCGAAGCATAATCATCCGGAGTAAAAAGAGTAGAAGCATAATGATTTGCTACTCCCGGAATAACTTCTTCGGGTCTTTGCAAATAGGGAATTACTTTTCTAACGGGTTGTTGACAACTGGTAGCTGCCACTGCATAAGCAGTAGAGAAACCTAATAATTTTAAAAAGTCTCTACGGTTTGAAACATATTTGTTTTTTATTTCGTCTTCCGAAAGTCCGTCGGTAGGAAACTCAATGCTGGGCTCCAATGCACCCTCTTTCTTGATAGCTTCCAATTCTTCTAAACTTCTCCAATATTTTTTCATCTGTAAATATTTTTTCAATTTAAACTATTAATAATGACAAGAAGAACAATCGGCTCCTCCTATTTTATCCACGGTTATTTTATCCACTCCTTCTTCTTCCATTAATTTTTTGAAGTTGTAGTGCTTATAATAAGGGTTTGAAGTATCAATTCCTCTTTTTCTGTGGCAATCCAAACAGAAATCACCCATAGCTAACTCTTTGAATTCCACAACACGGTTCATTTTTTCTACTGGACCATGACATTCTTGACATTCTACCTTACCTGCTTGCACATGTTGAGCATGATTGAAATATACATGGTCAGGTAAGTTATGCACTTTAACCCATTCAACGGGTTTCCCGGGTTTTACTTTTGCCAAAGTATTAGGATCCAAACCTAGGTGCTCATATATTTTGGCAATCTCCTTCTTGCCGGAAACACTTCCTTCTTTTACTTGACTGTGACAGTTCATACATACATTTAAACTCGGCACACCCGCATGACGGCTTGTACGCGCATCTACATGACAATATTCACAATCGATTTTATTTTGAGTCACATGCACTTTATGTGAAAACCAAATAGGTTGCACGGGAGCATAACCTTGTTGACGTCCCAATGCACGTGCCTCCACATATGTTATTTTTCCAATCATTCCCAAAGCTAACAAAGCGACAATACCCGACACTTTTTTGACCGCTCCTTTTCCTTTAATCATTCCTCCGAAAGCCAATAATAAAACCACAACCGAAAGAATGAATTTCATACGGTTGTTTCCGGGGCCAATTCCTTTGAATTGAGGGTCAATTTTGTCATAAGGACGAGATTCCGCCGTAACATTTGCCTCTTCCTTCTTTACCGCTTTTTTTGTAGTCGCTTTTGCACCCGTTTGACCTGCTTGTGCAAAAACCGTTAAAGTATGTCCGCTTAAAAAAGAATTACTCCCCATCGCATTTCCAGAAAATGAAAAGCCGACAAAGAGCAATAAAATCAAACCGGCATGCTTCAACCGACTAACATCCAAAAACATCTTACTTTTTTTCATATGTTTATTTTTAGTTAAGTTTATTAATATATTATAATGTATAAATTATTTTAATTTTAACATTTTTTTGGCTCGTCAAATATAGGCAAAAAATGACTTTTATCAATAGTTAGGGGATATTTAGAATCATTCTAAATAACGGATAGTGCACAAGCAGACAAAGCCTCCTGGTCGTTTTTCTAAGTGATAAAAGATACAATTTTCTCTTATATTTACTAAAACATTTCCTTTTAAAAATAGATTTTTAATACCGATTTTGTTAACTTTGTATAAAACAGAAACTTTATTTGACTTATGAAAAAAATACTGGGTATAATTATCGGAATTTTCCTTTTGCTATTAATTGGAATTATCGCATTTCCATACATTTACAAAGACAAAATTAATAGATATGTGAAAGCGGAAATTAATAAAAAAGTCAATGCAAAAGTCGATTATAAAGAGGTGGATTTATCCTTATTCAAGGATTTCCCTAATCTTCACGTCAGTATAGAAGGGATTACAGTAGACGGTCTTTCACCTTTTGACAGTATTCAATTGGCAAATATTCCCGAATTTACGATGAGTCTGGATTTTAAAAAATTGTTTACCGATGAAAATTTGGAAATCAAAAAAATCGGATTGAAAAATCCCGCCTTTCATATTCTTGTGTTAGAAGATGGAACAGCCAATTATAATATAATGAAAGAAACTCCCGATAGTGAGGAAAGTACTACGGATCGATCTTTTGATTTAAAAATCCAACAATTGACCACACAAGATCTTGACCTCACCTATGATGACCGCTCCCTCGGATTAAAAATGAATATAGAAAACCTGAATCAAACGGGGAAAGGAGATTTTAAAGAAAATCAATATCTCTATTCAACCGAAGCTACCGTTCAAAGTCTGGATGTAATATTTGATAATATTCATTATCTAAACAAAGTAAAAACCGACATATCCGGTAATATTTTGATTACTAACGATTTCAGCACCTACACAATGAAAGATATAAAAGCAAGATTTAATGATTTGGGCTTGATTTCCAATATGTATTTTGATTTACAAGGCGATGATATCAAAATGGATATAAACTACCAATCCGAAGAAAATAATTTGAAAAAATTCCTTTCTTTGATTCCACCTGCCTATATGCCGGATTTACCGGAAATACAAACAAAAGGAGAAGCTTCTTTAAAAGGCTATGTAAAAGGAATTTACAATGAAAAAAATTATCCCGCTTATGGTGTTGATTTTTCTATTAAAAACGGACAAATAAAATATCCTGATGTACCGGAAAGCATAAATAATATACAAATGAAAACCCTTGTGGATTTTCCCGGTGGTTCTGATTTGGACCTAACCGTGATTGAAATTCCTCAAATGCGTTTTTCTGTTGCTGATAATCCTGTAAATGGATATTTGAAAGTAAATAATCCAATGACAGACCCTTTGATAAATACAAATTTTAAAGGAAAAATTGATTTTGATAAAGTTCAAAAAGCATTAAAACTCAAAAAATCCGGAATTCAAGAAATGAAAGGAATACTCGATGCGGATTTTAAATTATTGGCAAGAATGTCTTCGATAGAAAAAGAACAATATGAAAAGATGAAAGCTTCCGGCGAATTTCATCTTAAAAATATGAAGATGAAAACAGACTCCCTCCCCTATTTAGTACAGATTCCAAAAGCCGATATGAAAGTAACACCGGCTTATTTGGATGTGACTGATTTTCAATCACAAATAGGAAAAAGCGACCTCCAAATAAAAGGAAAATTAGAAAATTATTTGGCTTATGCCCTAAAAAAAGACAAATCCTTAAAAGCCGATTTTACTTTATTGTCTCAATTTCTCGATTTGAATGAATTCATGACGGATACCGAGTCCTCCCAAGAAGCATCTGATAGCTTGGGTGTAATTAAAATACCCAAAAATATTGATGTACATTTCATAGGACAGGCAAATAAAGTATTATATAAAGATTTAACGCTGAATAATGTAAAGGGTGATATAATTGTTAAGGATGAAAAGGCAATATTGAATACTATTTTATCCAAAGCTTTCGGGGGCGAAATGAGCCTCAACGGTACCTATGACACATCCGGAGAAGAACCGGTTTCAAGCTTAAAGATGGAAATGAATAAAGTATCCATCCCGGAAACCGCCTCCAGCCTCAGTACATTTAATTATTATGCCCCGGCCTTGCAAAAGATACAAGGAGAATTGTTTTCCTTACTTGAAATGAAAATGAATTTGGATAACCAGATGAATCCTATTTTCAGCACGCTCGATTTGAATGGACTATTAGAAACAGATAACATACATATTGCCGGAATAGAAGTATTGACAAAAATTGCAGATCTTTTGAAGCTTGATGAATTAAAAAAGCCCAAAGTGGATAAAGTAAAAGCACATTTTGTCATCGAAGACGGAAATCTGCAAATCAAGCCTTTTGATTTTAAAATGAATGGAATGAAGTCAAAATTTCAAGGAAAAGTAAGCTTGGAAAGAAAAATAGACTTCTTAATGGAAATGGATATTCCTAAACAAAAATTAGGAAAAAATGCCAATAAAATTATGGAAAATCTCATCGGCAATTTATCAAAATATGGATTGGACCAAGGAATATTGCCGGAAGTTATTAAAATGAAATTCCGTATAACAGGAGATTATAATCATCCTCAAGTAAAACCCGTCTTTGCCGGTTATGAAGGAAAAAGCACCACTGAGGTCGTAACAGATTTAATAACTGACAAAGTAAATGAAGTGATTGATGACACCAAAGAAAAAGCTTTAATCGAAGCACAAAAACAAGGAGAAAAATTAGTAGCGGAAGCGCAGGTTCAAGCAGATAAAATCAAATCGGAAGCTAAAGCCTTGGCAGATAAAATCAGAAAAGAAGCAAAAATTCAAGCAGATGAACTGATTAAAAAAGCTGGTGATAATTCATTCCAAAAATTATTAGCTCAGAAAGCTGCAAAAAAATTAATAGAACAAGCTGATCAAAAAGCTATACAAATCGAAAAAGAAGCAGATCAAAAGGCTAAAATGCTGGTAGAAAACGCCCAAAATAAATCAAACGAACTTTTATTAAAAGCTAAGAATACTGATAATTAATAATTTAATTGATAAATATAAAAAATTAAATAAAAACTTGACAAAGCTATTAAAAATGTTGTATATTTGCACCACAAACATCGCGGGATAGAGCAGTAGGTTGCTCGTCGGGCTCATATCCGCCTAAGGCGGACGCAGGACCAGAAATTGAAAAGAAATTGAAATAATAAAAGAATATATCGCGGGATAGAGCAGTAGGTAGCTCGTCGGGCTCATATCCGCCTAAGGCGGACGCAGGACCAGAAATTGAAAAGAAATTGAAATAATAAAGAATATATCGCGGGATAGAGCAGTAGGTAGCTCGTCGGGCTCATATCCGCCTAAGGCGGACGCAGGACCAGAAATTGAAAAGAAATTGAAATAATAAAGAATATATCGCGGGATAGAGCAGTAG
>JAMOVT010000007.1 GCA_027061855.1 Flavobacteriales bacterium | reverse complement strand
CCTTTGTATTCGGATTTTTTTCTTATTTTTAAACCAAATTAAAGCTAAAAATAACAATTAGTATTATGAGAAAATCAAATTGGTTGACCCAATCTGTTCTTGTAATTTTGGTATTCCTTATGGGAGTGTCGGAATTAGCAGCCCAAGAAACAGTCGACGCTGTAATGAAAGCGCGGGGTCTGTCGGACAAAGACAAAATTGCTGCTGTGAAAACATTCATGCCTCGAGGAGGTCGTGATGAGTATTTTGGTATCGTAGGTACCGGTAATTCCGGAACTATGATCGTGTATGGGGTTCCTTCCATGCGTATATACAAATATGTGGGTGTATTCACCCCCGAACCCTGGCAAGGATTCGGTTTTGATGATGAGAGTTCGCTTTTATTGAAAAAGTCAAATCCGGATAACCGTATTCCTACTTATGGAGATATGCGTTTTCCTGCTTACTCGGAAACCAACGGAAAATATGACGGTAAATATGCCTTCTTTTCCGATGGTGCCAATGCGCGTGTAGCCTTAATGGGATTAGACGATTTTGAAACCAAGCAAGTTTTGTCTAACACTATTTTAACCAGTGTTTTTCCTGAAGTAGCTGTTTCTCCCAATACCGAATATGTAGTACAATCCGGTCAATATCCCACTCCTTGGGACTACAAAACTACCGATATGGCAAAAGCCAAAAACGGTGTGACTTTTTGGGCCGTTCATCGTATAGAAAAAGAAGGAGAGCACAAAGGACGTATCATCAAAGATGAGTCGTTTGTAGTAGAATTTCCTCCTTATACTTTAGATTATAATGATGTGGGTAAAGGAGCAAGCGAAGGTGCTTTGTTCGGTTTAGCCATGAATGATGGAAAATATTATGTGTATGTTTTGGATTATAACAAGGCAAAAGATATGCCTAAATCCAATTTGAACAGTATGGATTATGTAGCTTATAAAGATGCAAAATCCGCTTTAAGTTTTGTAGAGCTTCCCGCTTCTGCCAATATGGTAAAAATGTCACCTGACGGAAAATATGTGGTAGTGGCAGCAGATAATGTATTGGTATTGGATGCCGCAAAAATGAAAGCCAATGCCGGTAAAGAAATCAAATTGGCCGATATACAAAAACAGGCCATACCTGTTGGTAAAGGTGTTGTAGATGTTACTTTTGATTACAGAAAAAATATTGCTTACGCATCAGCACATGACGATAGTAAAATTGTAAGATTTAACTATGAAACAGGTGAGAAAAAAGATGAAGTAAAACTAAACTTCAAACCTTCTTATATTTCCACCCCTCAAGGTTTATCTACCGAGCCTCACTCCAATTATTTAATTGCTGTTGACAAAGAGGCTTATTTACCTAATTTACCTAAAACAGGTCCGGTACGTCCCAGTGTTCAACACATGATTGATATTTCTGCCGACGATGAAATGGTAGATACTTATACCATGACATTGCCTCAAGCCAATGTTTATGGTAATGAATTGATTTTGAGAACAACCATCAAACCGATTATTCGTTATCCTACCGGAACTAACTCAAGAACAGGAGAGCCTTCTCCATTCCGTGCAGTTGCCGGTCAAGAAAAAATCGAAAGAAAAGGAAACCGTGTACATATTTTCGGAACTTTGATTCGTTCACATATTACTCCTGAAATCGTTGAAGTTAACGAGGGAGACATCGTTACTTTCCACTTGACTAACTTGGAAAGAGCCGAAGATGAAACCCACGGATTTACTGTGGATACTTATGGAAAACACGGTTCATTCGAACCCGGTAAAACCGCTTCATTGACTTTTGTAGCTGATAAAGCCGGTGTATTCCCTTATTATTGTACGGAATTTTGTTCAGCTCTTCACTTGGAAATGGAAGGTATTTTATTGGTTAGACCTAAAGGATATAAAGGATCTACCGGTGAATTGACAGAAAAATTAACCAAAGAACAATTAGAAGCTTATAAGAAAGATTATGAGAAAAAACTAAAAGTAATCGAAGAAACTGCTGGAATTATAGGTGGTGTTGTTGATTATTTGAAGAAAAATCATTATGAAAAATATCCTTATGTGAAAGCTTTGGTACAAGATGCACTTGACCAAATGGCAAAAGCAAAACCTGCCGAAGAAAAATATAAAAAATATGCAAAAGAAGGCAAATGGAAAGATGCTTTCTTATGGGCTGAACAATATTGGCAATATCAAGTTAAAACAGCTGATGTTGGTTTGAGAGCTAAGAAATTATTAGACGAAAAATTAGCTAAAGAACAATAATAACATCTAAATAAATTGGATTATGAAAAAAATAAATAATATAAATTGGTTGCGATTTTCTACTGCAATCATGTCCCTAATGATGATCGCACTTTTCTCTACCAGTTGTGGAGGAGGCGACAAAGCAAAAAAAGGAGATAGTTCCAGCGTGGGCGCTCCTAGAGGAAAGGAATCTTTCCAAGATATCGTTAAACGTAGAGGTTTGAACGAAGATGATGTTTTGGCTGCCGTTAAAACATATACCCCGGATAATATAAAAGACGAAGGAATAACTGCCAACTCGGGAGGACAGGAAGGTAACCTTCCCTCTTATGTATTTCCTTCTATGAGGATGGTAAAATATGTACCCATCAATACCCGTCAGCCTTATGCAGGCTTTGGATATTCTGAAGAAACAATGAAGTTGATGAAAGATGGATATATTGATGGTACAGAAATTTTATGGGGAGATACCCACCACCCCGGTTTTTCTGAAACAGATGCTGATTATAACGGTAAATGGCTGGTTATCAATGATAAAGCTAATCCACGTTTATATGTGGTTGATTTAAGAGACTGGTATGTTAAACAAGTAGTGCAAAACCCTATTTTCCGTTCTGATCATGGTGGTGCTTTCTTTACTCCTAATTCGGAATATGTAATGGAAGCCGCTCAATATCCTGCTCCGTTTGATAGAAAATATTATCCTTTAACAGAGGCAAATTATAAAAAATATTGGAGAGGAGGTTTGACATATTGGAAATTTGACAATGAGAAAGGTAAATTATTAGTTGATAAATCCTTTACTTTCGAATTCCCTCCATATACTCAAGATTTATCAGATGCAGGTAAAGCCAAATCTTACGGATGGGGATTTACTAACTCTTTCTGTTCCGAAGTATATTTCGGAGGTATTATGAAAGGTCGTCCTCCGTTTGAAGCCGGATGTTCTTCCAGAGACGTAGATTACTTGCATGTAACCAACTGGAAAAAAGCTGAAGAGCTTATTAAAGCCGGTAAAATCGGGAAAAAGAAAATCAACGGTATGCGTGTGATTACTATTCCCGAAGCAGTAAAATACGGATTACTTTATTTGATTCCCGAGCCTAAATCTCCTCACGGAGTGGATGTGAACCCCAGTGGTGAATACATCGTTGTGGCAGGGAAACTAGATTCTCATGCTTGGGTTTATAGCTTCGATAAAATCATGGAAGCTATCAAAAACAAGAAATTTGAAGGTAAAGACGATTACGGTATTCCTATTATCTCTTTGGAAGATGCATTGCATGGTAGTGTGGAAGTAGGTTTAGGACCTTTACATAACCAATATGATAGTAGAGACGGAGTGATTTATACCTCTATCTATGTAGATTCCCGTGTAACCAAATGGAACTACAAAGACTTGAAAGTATTGGATTTTGTTCCGTCACACTATAATATCGGTCACTTGGTTTCTTATCACGGAGATACTAAATCACCAAAAGGAAAATATTTGATTGCATTGAACAAATTATCTATTGACCGATTCAATCCTGTTGGACCTTTGCATCCGCAAAACCACCAGTTGATTGATATTGCTGCCGAGCATCCAAAATTGATTTATGATTTACCTTTACCTATGGGTGAGCCTCACTATACTGCCATGATGGATCGAAATTATTACGAGCCAAGTGTGATGGAAGTTTATCCTGTAGGAACAGATATTACCAAAATGGATAAATCCGATTATGCCACAATGGCCGGAGAAGAAAAAGTGGTTAATACCGGTAATACCGTTGAGATTTTCGGTACTATCAGTAAAGGAGGTAAAGTGACACCCGCAGACATTAACGTAAAACAAGGACAAGATGTAATTCTTCACTTGACAAACTTGGATGACAGCAAAATGGGACATTATGTATATGAAGTAGTGGCTTATGATAAAATGTATCCTTATGCACCGGGTGAAACAGCTACCATTAAATTCAATGCTGAAAAAGCCGGAGTATATCCGTTGGTAATCGATGCACAAAATCAACCTTCTAAAAGACAATTAGT
>JAMOVT010000006.1 GCA_027061855.1 Flavobacteriales bacterium | reverse complement strand
GTATGCAGATCGGCTATAAACAAAAAAGACTCGTTCGCCGGGTCTTTGGATTTTTCAATAGCCGGGACAATAGCCCCTAAAATATTTCCCAAATGCGGAGTGCCGGTACTTTGTATCCCTGTTAATATCCTTGCCATAAATACTTCTTTCTTTAAAAAACTTATATTTGCAAAGTTACATCAAAAAATAATTACTGATATATGGAGTGGATAAAGAAATTATTTCAAATTCTTTGGCGCATTTGGTTTTTACTCGTAACTGCCATAGTGGTGATTTTAATCAGTCCTCTATTGGTCTATACATTAGTATTTGATAAAATTCTCTTGTTTAATAAAATCAAACGATGGGCGGCCAGTGTGATATTATTTCTTAGCGGTTTTCATTGCCAAACAGAGTTTCCTGAAAATTTTGACACCTCCAAACAATATATGATTATTGCCAATCATATATCGGCCTTGGATATTTTTACCATGATTAAAATTTTTAAACTTCCTTTTATTTTTATCGGGAAAGAAGAATTATCAAAATTGCCCATATTCGGCTACTTCTATAAAAAAACCAATGTAACGGTAGACAGAAGTTCTCCTCAAAGTAAAAAGGATGTGTATAATCAAGTGCAGAAATTCATCAAAAAAGGATTAAGTGTAGTTATTTATCCCGAAGGAAAAATCCCTGATGAAGACATCCTTCTCCACCCTTTCAAAAACGGAGCTTTCAGGATTGCCATCGAACACAAATTACCTATACTCCCCGTGATTTTATATGATCACAAAAGGAAATTTCCTTACCGCTGGACGGGAGGAAGTCCGGGAAAAGTACGTATAAAAATCCTTCCTCCCATCCCTACTGATCATCTCAGTCTCGACGATATGCCCGAGCTTAGAGATATATCCTATAATTTACTTTATAATGAATTGATGAACGACGAAATCGGAAAAAATTTTAAAAATTAATTCTTTGATTTCCATTTGTTGCGTAAGAGTTTCGTAGAATATCCGTATCCTAAACCTCCTATTATACTAAAAAGAAAAATAATAAGTACAGCTTTAAAATCTGTTTTCTCTATATCGGGAAACAGTAAAAAACTATTGATAGCAAAAAGTATCAAGCCGAAAATAAATCCTTCTTTCATCCAGCTTTTCATACTCTTTTATTTTAAAAAAGCACTTACCAGATAAAAAATAAGATTCAGTACCAAGCTCAATACAATCATGCTGGTGATGGGAGCATAGACAAAGTAATTCTCTCCCTCAATACGAATATCACCCGGTAATTTTCCAAACCAAGAAAACAAACCGCCAAATAAATAAGTAAAAATTCCCATAATTATAAAGAGAACTCCAAGAGAAATTAAAAACTTTGAAATCGTTTCCATATGTAATATTTTTTAATTTTCGTAAATATAAAAAAGAATCAAAGTTTGTCAAAAGAAAAGGAAGAAAAATGTTTGTAAAATTGCATCATTTTTTGATAGTCCCGGTTCTCTTTAAAATAACCGGGTTTAAAGATGAATTTCTCAACGGGTAAAATCTCGTAGTGTCTCTTGTTTTTTTCTATATATTTATATACCCAAATCGGAATAACCTCCAAGTCTTCCACGATAGTTTGTTTTTTGTTTTTAGTCACTTTCATAGAAATCAATATACTTCCGTCGCGTGGAAATTTCCTTTGGTTACTTATAAAATTTCCCATCGAATAAACCGTAAGCAATTGTCCTTGTAAACTGTCCTTTTTAAATACCACGGGTTGTATCACATGTGGATGTGAGCCAATGATATATCGAACGCCTAAATTATGAAGATATTTTTCCAAAGCTTTTTGGGAAGCATCCGGTTGATTTCTATACTGGGTTCCCCAATGTAAAAAAGCAATAATCATATCCGGATTTAAGGCTTTGGCTTTGGCGACATCATGCGCTATTTTTTTCTTGTCTATCAAATTCACTTTTGCCGGCTTGGGAACAGGTATTCCATTCGTGCCGTAAGTATAATTGAGCCAAGCGATTTTAATCCCTTTGGTTTCAGTTAACAAAGGATACAAACTGTCCTTTTCTTTTTGATTTCGAAAAGTTCCCGTATGTAACAAATCGAGAGTATCCAAAATATCCAAGGTTTTATGAATACCTCTTTTTCCTTTGTCACAAGAGTGATTATTGGCGGTTACAAAAAAATCAATTCCCGCTGCTTTTGCCTCTTTGGCCAATTCAGGAGGTGCGGAAAATGCCGGATAGCCTGAAAAAGGGCGTACCCCCAGAGTAGTTTCCAAATTGACTATTGTCAAATCGGGCGATTGTAAAAGCGAATCGATATGTTTAAAGTTTTCATGGTATTGGTAAGTCTTTAAACTGTCATTATAGGCAGCTTGCAATTGCGGACCATGGCTCATCAAATCTCCACCAAAGAGCAAGTGTACAGAAGAAAGACTATCCGGTGATTGAGGAGTTTGCCCTTGCAGAAAGAAAGGGATAAAGAAAAAATAAAACCATTTTTTTATCATTGCCACAGCTTTAAAACACAAATATATAACTATGATTTTATATTTTGACAAGCTAGCAACCAATAAAACAAATGTTTATCCGTTTATAGATTTACATTAATTAACTATATTTGCAAAGTTTCATGAAGATGAGAACAGCGTATATGAATCAGTTCAAACTAAGTATTTTATTATTTTTTTTCCTAACCGCAACAGGTTTTGCCCAGCAGTATGAAATCGGATTATTCGGTGGAGGAGCAAAATACATAGGAGATATCGGAAAAGAAGATTATTTTCTTCCTTCTAATGCAGGCGGCAGTCTTTTGTTTAAAAGCACTATCAATCCATGGATGTATATGCGTATGGGTTTTTCTTATTTGGCATTGAGCGGGGATGACAGTGAATCTTCAAGTTTGGGGAGGCAATTAAGAAATTATGCTTTTGATAGTCATGTGATTGAAGTTAGCATGGGGATTGAATACAATTTTTTACCTAGAAATCCATTTAAAAAAACAGCCAAGTTCAATAAACTCACTCCTTATATGTTTAGTGGAATCAGTATGATCAATTACAGTGGAAGCATTACAAACAAAACTAATCTTACCGCCGATTACAATGGATTAAGCTGGGGGATTCCTATGGTTTTAGGAATAAAATATAAGATTTCCGAACATTTCCTATTGGCATTTGAATCGGGAGCGCGTTATACCTTTACCGACGAATTGGACGGCACTTCAAAAGACTCCAAAGCTTTTGCTTTTAATTTTAGAGGTACTACTAATGTCAATTCAAACGATTGGTATACCTTTACATCCGTTGGAATTATATATACATTTGGAGATTTAAGTTGTTATTTTGGTTTTTAAGAAGGGAAAAATGTCAATCATTACACAAGATTTATCAGCAGAAAAACTTCCACGGCATATTGCCGTAATAATGGACGGTAACGGACGTTGGGCAAAAAAACAAGGAAAAAACAGGGTGTTTGGGCATCAGGAAGGAGTGAAAAGAGTGAGAGAGATTGTAGAGGAAAGTGTAGGTTTAAATATTCCCTTTCTCACCCTATATACCTTTTCTACCGAGAATTGGAATCGTCCCAAGGAAGAGGTAGAAGCTTTAATGAATCTATTGGTGGAAAGCCTCAACAAAGAAGCGGATGAATTAATCAAGCAAAATATCAAACTCAACGCGATAGGAGACCTTAGCAAATTACCCGCTAAAACCTATAAGACTTTACAAGAAGTATTAAAGAAAACATCTGCAAATACAGGAATGGTTCTCAGCATTGCTTTAAATTACGGTGGGAGGGACGAACTTGTCAATGCAATGCGCAAACTCGCAAAAAAAGTTAAAAATAATATAATTTTACCCGAAAATATTGACGAAAATAAAATAAATTTGCAACTTTACACAAATACACTCCCTGATGTGGATTTAATGATTCGTACCGGAGGGGAAAAAAGGATAAGCAATTTTCTATTATGGAAACTGGCTTATGCCGAGTTGTATTTTACGGATGTGCTTTGGCCCGATTTTAAAAAAGAGCAATACCATGAAGCACTTTATGATTATCAAAAAAGAGAAAGAAGATTTGGAAAAACAAGTGAACAAATTCAGAATGAAAAATAATATTTTAGCAATCGTTTTATTTTTATCGGCTATTACGGGGCTTCAAGCCCAAGTAAAAACCGATGAATATAAGATTTATCAAATTGAAGATATCAAAGTAAACGGATTAAAAGAATTTAATCCCCAAACTGTCAAAGCTTTTATAGGTGTTTATAAAGGAGATATCTTGGAAATTCCGGGAGAGCAAACAACGGAGATTATTAAAAAACTTTGGGATTTGGGATACTTTTCCGATATCAATTTGTATATCATTTCCACAGGAAAAGATAATAAAGTTGTACTCGAAATAGATTTAAAAGAACTTCCCAAAATATCAGAAGTAAAAATAAAAGGTGTTCCTCGTGCCAAAGCACGGGAATTTATGAAAGATTTAAACCTCAAAAAGAATGTAATTCTCAGTGAAAACCTTAAAAGTAAAACCAAGGAAACCATTGCAAAAACTTATATCAAAAAAGGATTTCTCAATACAAAAGTCAACCTTAACATAAAGAAAGACACTGCCGAGTATGTAAAAGTATTAGTCAATGTAGATAAAGGGAAAAGAGTAAAAATCGATAAAATAAACATTATCGGTAACCAAAAAATTTCCGATCGTAAACTCAAAAAACAACTCAAAAAAACAAAAGAAAAACGTATATGGAGATTCTGGAAAAGATCCAAATATATCAAAGATGATTTTGAGGAAGATTTGAGTAAT
>JAMOVT010000005.1 GCA_027061855.1 Flavobacteriales bacterium | reverse complement strand
CTTCAAATTTTTGATGCCGAGAAAATCACACCGGATATCAAAAATGTAGATCCAAATGCCGGAACAGTGGATATTGATTGGGGAGTAGAAGAAGCAGGTAGCAGCCAAATTCAATTACAAGGAGGATTTGACGGAAGATATTTTGTAGGAACCTTGGGATTGACACTGAAAAATTTCTCCATTCGTAATATTTTCAATGGAAAAGAGTACAAACCCCTACCAATGGGAGATGGGCAAACACTCGGATTAAACCTACAAGTTTCACAACGTTATGAAACTTATAGTCTTTCCTTTTCCGAACCTTGGTTTGGAGGAAAAAAACCTCAATCCTTCACGGTTTCAGCTTATTATTCTACATATTACGGAATAGATTATGACTCATTTAGAAACGGCTTTTATGATACAGATCGCTCACAAAAATTCATTATCTCGGGATTAACAGTAGGACTATCAAAAAAATTACAAGTTCCGGATGATTATTTTTATTTAAGCAATTCCATTATTTTAAATCATTATAAATTGCAGGATTATGCCTCTTTGGGAAGATCATTCGGATTTTCAAATGGAGTAGCTAATAACTTTTCATATAATGTAATATTCGGGCGTGCCAGCAGCGGTCCAAACCCTATTTACCCCTTAGGAGGTTCCGATTTCAGTATCAATTTAAAACTCACTCCACCCTATTCTCTATTTTCAGATTTTGATTATGCCAATATAGAAAACAATCCGGATTATCAGAAAGAAGACGGAACACCCGACTATGAAGAAATCAGCCGCAAGAAATATAAATTTATAGAATACTATAAAATTAAATTCAATGGCACCTGGTACACTAATATTATAGATAAGCTGGTGTTGAGAAGCAAGGCGGATTTCGGTTTCCTAGGCGCTTATAATAATGATTTAGGTATCCCTCCTTTTGAAAGGTTCTTTGTGGGAGGTAGTGGTCTTACCGGAGGTAATCTCGATTCAAGAGAAGTAATTCCTTTACGTGGATATACCGATTCCGCACTAAATGCAGCCATGCAAAATCAAGGAGGTACTATGTATAACAAATTCTCCTTTGAACTTCGTTATCCTATAACACTAAAACCGCAAGCCTCTATATATTTACTTACTTTCCTGGAAGGAGCAAATACCTATAACAATATTAATTATTATAATCCGTTTCAATTGAAAAAATCTGCCGGAGGAGGTATTCGAATCTTTATGAGTGCCTTTGGCTTGCTGGGAATTGATTTTGGTTATGGATTTGATAAAGTCGGTGGTCAAAAATCAGGCTGGCAAACCCATTTTATTATGAACCAAAGATTATAATAAAGGCTTTGGCATAATTTTTTCTTAAAACATAGTAACGATGAAAAAACTTTTATTCTTATTGCTATTTACTAGTTGGGCATTTTCCTCCTCAGGCCAGGCGCGAATTAAAATTGCTTATGTAGATATGGATTATATCCTGAATAAATTACCCGAATATAGACAAGCTTTGAGTGAACTGGACCAAAAAGCCATGAAATGGAAAGCCCAAATAGAGAAAATGAGTATGGAGATTGAAGATATGAAAAGGAACTTGGAACAAGAAAAAATATTATTAACAAAAGAGTTATTACAAGAAAAAGAAGAAGAAATTGCTTTTAAAGAAAAAGATTTGCGTCAATTCCAAATGGCAAAATTTGGTCCTAACGGAGATTATGTATTGCAAAAACAAAATTTGATTGCACCGGTACAAGATAAAGTTTTTAATGCCGTAGCAAAATTAATCAAAGCTTCTAAGTATGATATAGTTTTTGATAAATCAAATGAAAATTTAGGAATTATCTATTCCAATCCGAAACTGGATATTTCCGACAAAATCATTAAAATCATTACCAAACAAAAAGAAAAAGAAGAAAGAGCCAAAAGCGCCAAGCAAAGAAAGAAAGAAAGAGAAGAAAGAATGAGGGAAGCAAAAAGAAAACATGAAGAACTGGCTGCTCAAAAGAAAAGAGAAAGAGAAGAAAAAAGGAAAAAAGCATTGGAAGAACGGAAAAAGAAAGACAATAAACAAGAAACCGAAAAGAAAGAAAAAGAACAATACGGTGATAAATTAACGCCCGAGCAACTTAAAAAACTTCAAGAAAAAGCAAAAAAAGAACTCACTCCCGAGGAAATTGCAGCTCAAAGAAGAAAAGAAAGAGAAGAACGCAGGAAAAAGATCTTGGAAGAAAGAAGAAAAAAGAAAGAAGAAAGAGAAAAAGAGAAAAAAAACAATTAAAATTAAAAATAGAAACATGAGACACTTAAAATTAGTATTGGCAGTAATGTTACTTTGGATGGGAACAACTGCAGTAAACGCACAAAAAATCGCTCACATCAATGTTCAAAAGATTTTGACAGAGATGCCCGAATTTAAAGCCGGACAGGCAGAATTGAAAAAGCTGTATGCTACTTATGAAAAAGAATTCAAAGAAATGCAAACAGCTTATCAAACCAAATTGCAAAAATACCAAGCGGAAGCCAAAACGGTTTCCGAATCTGAAAACCAAAAAAGAGCTCAGGAATTGATGGATATGGAGAAAAAAATCATGAAAGCCCAACAAGAAATCCAAGCCGAAGCTCAAAAGAAAGAGCAAGAACTGATTCAGCCTATTCAGAAAAAATTATTAAAAGCCATAGAAGATGTGGCTGACGAAAAAGGATTCAAATATGTTTTTGACAGTTCCGGCCCTACAAATTTAATTGTAGCAAAAGGATATGATTTATACAATGATGTAAAAGCCAAACTCGGCTTCTAAAAACAAATAAAAAATATCTTAAAATCCTCTCATTCCGGGAGGATTTTTTTATTTTCTTGATTTTGTGTAACTTATGTATCATTTTAAATTTTGCAATTATGATTTTTGTTAGTTATGATACAAAAAGTATTATAATATTCCTTAATAAATTCGTAAATTTGGTGAAAACATATTAAAATCAACATATTATGAACAACTTAAAAGAAGTTTTATATAAAAAAATTGAGGCACATCGCCCCAGAACCAGACGTTTAGCTAAAGAATACGGAGATGTAGTCGTGGATAATGTAAAAGCCGGACAAATTGTCGGAGGAATGAGAGGAATCAAATGTTTAATCAGTGATATCTCTTATTTGGATCCCTATGAAGGAATACGCTATCGCGGTTACACTCTCCCCGAAGTATTTGAAAAACTTCCTAAAGCCGAAGGAGCGGAAATGCCCTATGTAGAAGGATTGTATTATTTGCTTCTCACCGGCGAGATTCCCACAAAAGAGCAAGTGGATGCCTTGATTATGGATATGAACAACCGTCGTATTATTCCCAAATATGTATGGGATGTAATCGATTCTTTCCCTAGTGAAAGTCACCCGATGGCGATTATGTCCGCAGCAGTAATGAGTTTGGAAAGAGAATCTTTGTTTGATGTTAAATATCAACAAGGAATCAGTAAAATGGACTATTGGGATCCTACCTATGAAGATGCCACCAACTTGTTATCCAAAATGCCCTTGATCGGCGCTTATATTTATAATAAACTCTATAACCCCGAAGGAGGCCACCGTTATCCCGATCCTACTTTGGATTTAGGAGCCAACTTTGCCTATATGATGGGGAAAGACAAACCTTATGACGATGTTTCTCGTATGTACTTCATTATCCATGCCGACCATGAACTTGGAAACGTAAGTGCACATACCGGCCACTTAATCGCCAGCTCTCTTTCCAATGTTTACTTTGCAGTAGCCGGAATGATCAACGGATTGGCTGGGCCTCTACATGGATTAGCCAATCAAGAAGTATTAAGATGGCTGCAAGGATTGATGGGAAAAATGGGAGACAAAGTACCTAGTAAAGAAGAATTGACAAAATACGTATGGGATACATTAAATTCCGGTCAAGTAATCCCCGGTTACGGACATGCCGTATTAAGAAAAACCGACCCTCGTTACAGTGTACAACGTGAGTTCTGTTTAAAACATTTGCCGGAAGATCCTTTGTTTAAATATGTAGATGCTTTATATGATGTAGTACCGGATGTTTTAAAAGAACACGGAAAAGCCAAAAACCCCTGGCCCAATGTAGATGCCCAATCAGGAGTGGTACAATGGCATTACGGAATCAAAGAATACGACTTCTATACCGTATTATTCAGTATCGGCCGTGCCATCGGAGTATTGTCAAATATCGTTTGGGACAGAGCTCTCGGTTATCCGATCGAAAGACCGAAATCCATCACTACCGATATGCTTGAAGAAATGGTGGGTATCAAAAAATAATTAACCCGAATAACCAACCGGTAAAGACTGTCTGATGAAGGCAGTCTTTACTTTTTATATAAAAATTGTCTTACACCTTCATATAAAATTACTCCGGCGGCCACAGATACATTTAAGGATTGCATTTTTTCTGACATCGGTAATTTACATTGACGATCGGCCATTCGTAAAATATTACGTTGAATTCCTTTCCCCTCACTTCCCATTATCAAAGCATAATCGCCGGATAGATCGGTATCATAGACCAAGTTGTTGGCTTTTTCAGTAGCCGCATAAACGGGAATATTGTAAGATTGTACTAAAAATAAGGCATCAGCAAGATGTTTGGTGCGTGCTATCGGAACTTTAAAAATCCCCCCTGCCGATGTTTTTACCACATCTTCATTAAGTGGAGCACTATTATTCTCAGGCAATATAATTCCGGATACATCAGTAGCCGCAGCAGTTCGAATTATCGCACCTAAATTACGCGGATCGGTAATTCCGTCCAATAACAAATACACTTTCCTTTTTTCTCCTTCATTTATCTCCATCAATTCTTCTACCGTATAAATCTTTACCGGACTGATAAAAGCCACTACTCCTTGATGGTTTTCCTTGGTGAACCGATGCATCTTTTCCGCCGGAACCATTTTATAGGGTATTCCTTGCGCGTCCATTTTTTCTCTTAAAGACTGTGCCAAACTGCCTTTTAAGCCTTTTTGAATAAAAATTTTATCGATATGTTGCCCGGTCTCTATCGCTTCCATTACCGGATGAAGACCATATATAAGATTTGTTTTCATTTTTATATTCTTTATTCATTGCAAAAGTATGATTTATAAGTGTATAAAAAGAAAAAAAACGGAGATATTGTTTTTTGTATTAATTTTGTTTTTGATAATAAGCCATTAGATTATGAAAAAAGGCCCAATGTTTTATGCTAAGATTTTACTCTTTGGAGAGTACGGAATCATTAAAGATTCCAAAGGATTGGCCATTCCTTACAATCATTATAAAGGAGGACTGAAATTAGGTGATTTATCCGATGAAAAAAGCCGGATATCCAATGAAAACATTCGGAAATTTTTTCAATATCTCAAAGAAAAAAGCAAAGAAAAACCCGGGTTACTGCGTTTTGATTTTGAACAATTTGAAAAAGATCTCGATAACGGCCTGTATTTTGCTTCCGATATTCCCGAAGGATATGGTGTGGGAAGTTCAGGAGCCTTAGTCGCAGCCATTTATGAAAGATATGCACAGGATAAAATTACCGTGCTTGAAAATCTTACCCGTGAAAAACTACTCAAACTGAAAGAAATTTTCGGACTGATGGAGAGTTTTTTCCATGGAAAAAGCTCCGGATTGGATCCGCTGAATAGTTATTTGAGTATTCCTATCCTTATTGAATCCCAACAAAATATAGAACCTGCCGGCATACCCTCTCAAAAAGAAGGGAAAGGAGCTGTCTTTTTAATCGATTCCAAGCAAATTGGTGAGACCGGAGATATGGTAAGTATTTTTATGGAAAAGCTCAAAAACGAAGGTTTCCGTAAAACCCTGAAAAATGAATTTATAAAATATACCGATGCCTGTGTGCAAGACTTTTTGCAAGGAAATGTATCGTCGCTTTTCGGAAATCTCAAACAATTATCCACAACGGTTTATCATAACTTCAAACCTATGATTCCCGTGCATATGATGGATGTGTGGGAAAAAGGATTGAAATCGGACGATTATTACCTCAAACTCTGCGGCTCCGGTGGAGGCGGATATATACTTGGGTTTGCAGAAGACTTTGAAAAAGCAAAGCAAGAACTCAAAGATTATGATCTGAAAGTCGTTTATCGTTTCTGACAAAAATGTGAAAAAATATACTTTAAATAATATAAGCACCTTGCTTATCAGTTATTTTTCACTGGTGAGAGTCCAGAATATTTTACTCTTGACCTTGGCATTTTTTCTAACCGCCCGGTATATCTTCCGCCCCGATGAATCATGGAAAGAATTACTGCATAATCCTCATTTTCTACTTTTGATTCTCTCTACAAACCTTGCTGTTTCCGCCGGCTATCTTATCAATAGTTTTTATGATTATAAAGAAGATTTGATCAACCGGCCTCAAAAAACCCTCTTGGAAGAGAATCTGAAACAAAAAGAACGCTTATATCTTTATTTTATTTTTAATGCCTTGGCAGTATTATTGGCTTTGATTATTTCTTGGCGAGCCGCACTATTTATTTCTTTTTATATTTTTCTCATGTGGTTCTATTCTCATAAAATGAAATCCTATGCGGTACTGGGAAATATTTTTTCGGCTATTTTATATATTTTTCCTTTTTTCGGGTTATTTCTCTTTTTTAAAAAATTCAATTGGTTTATTTTCTGGCATGCTTCCTTTCTATGGTTGATCCTTTTGATTAAAGACATTGTTAAATCCTTAATAAACGTAAAGGGCGAGATAGTCAGCAATAAAAAAACACTTCCGGTAAAATATGGAGAAGAAATCACTTTTCGGTTTCTTTTTGTTCTTTCCGCTCTATTGTTAATACCCATTTTTATTCTTTTTAAATTCGAAATGCTGGGGAAAATGAAAATATATTTTTATTTCTTTATCCTTACTTATTATCCGGCTTTGATCTATGCTTATGTTTCTAAAAATGAAAAAAGCATTTCTTTTTTTTATTTTTTAATAAAGATTTTGTTACTGATAGGAGTGTTTAGTCTGATTCTAATCCGTTTTAAATAAAAATTTTTTAGCTTCGATCAAATCACTTATTTTCGTGGCGTCAAATAAATTATACTGAATATGTCTCAAATTCTGATTGTCGGAACCTTAGCTTTTGATGAAATCATTACTCCCTTCGGTGAGTCGGGAAGAGTTTTAGGAGGTTCTGCTTCTTATATTTCGCTTTCATCACGCAAAATATTTGACGGTGATATAGGAGTGATTTCGGTAGTAGGGAATGATTTTCCCGCAAGTTATTTGGATTTATTTGCCGAAAACCGGATTGACCTCTCCGGAGTCAAGACCCTACCGGATGAAAAATCATTTTATTGGAAAGGGAAATATCACAACGACTTAAACAAAAGAGACACTTTGGTAACAGAGGTAAATGCATTGGCTCATTTTGAGCCCGAAGTCCCTGAAAAGTATAAAAAGGCGGATTTTCTGGTCTTGGGAAATCTTCATCCGGCGATACAAAAATCGGTCATCGAACAAATGGAAAAACGCCCGGCTTTTATTGCTCTGGACACGATGAATTATTGGATGGATACTGCATGGGATGAACTGATGGAGGTAATATCCCTCATTGATATACTTATTGTTAATGATGAAGAGGCTCGCCAACTTACAAAAGAATATTCATTGGTTAAAGCCGCAAAGAAAATTCAAGAAATGGGGCCCAAATACGTCATTATTAAAAAAGGTGAACACGG
>JAMOVT010000004.1 GCA_027061855.1 Flavobacteriales bacterium | reverse complement strand
TGGACCAAAAGGAGAAGTCAAACCCCTTAAAGGCTATTATGCCCCGGATTTTACGGCAATTGATTCCGTTTTAAAACCTCATCGATTCTATGATCATCTCGACAAAGCAAATATCCTCGATTTTTGGGCCTCCTGGTGTCGTCCTTGTCGTGAATCGGCCAATCCGCATTACAAAAAACTATACGATAAATATCACGGCAAAGGATTAACTATCATCGGATTGTCTTCTGACAGGCATCTATATTTTTGGAAAAAAGTATTGAAGCAAGACTCTTTGCCTTGGGTAAATTTGATTGATTCCACTCATCAAATCCTTCCACAATTTCAAGTGAAACGCATACCAAAAATGTTTTTGATTGATAAGGAAGGAAAAATCATAGGTATCAACCTTTGGGGAGAAAAACTTGAAAGGGCAATCGACAGTCTTTTACAGTCCTGAGGTAGAATCTTCCAAAATGCTGTAAACCGGAAAATGGTCGCTGTATCCATTCTGATATTTTCTACCTAAATAGGTTCGAAAAGGCAATTTCTTGAATTTTCCTTTCCACGTGACCAAAAAGCCGGGCTTGTAAATAGAAAAATATTTGAATTTCAATGGTGAACCGGCTTGTTTAAAATTATAAGTAAACATCATCTGATCATACATCAAGGCTTTTTTTCGATGAAAGGTAGTTCCTTTTTTCTTCTCAAATAAAGAAGTCGCCGGATTAAAAAAATCCTTTTGCATCACATATTTTATATTTTCATCGGCAGGATCCGCATTAAAATCTCCCATTACAATAATAAAAGGATTGTCCTCTTCATATTTAATATAATCAATCTGTTCTCTTAATATTTGTGAGGCCAATTTCCTTTTTTGATCCGATTCCATATCCCCTTCCCTTCTGGAAGGCCAGTGATTGATAAACAGATGAACAGGCACTTTATACAATAAACCACGGCAATATAAAATATCACGGGTTTTATAGCTCTCTCCTTTAAAATTATATAACTCCACCGGAAATACTTTCGATTCTAATAATTGAAAAGCTTTTTCATCATAAATTAAAGCTACATCCATTCCACGAATATCCGCCGATTCATAATGTACAAAATCATATTTTTTCTTTTTCAAAGCCTTGGAATGAATGATATCATTTAAAACACGACGGTTTTCCACTTCACAAACTCCGATAAGTGCAGGAATGTGACCGGTTTCCTTAAAACCTATCTTTTCAATGGCCTTACCTATTTTATTTGCTTTTCTAAAATATCTTTTTTTTATCCAATGCATAATACCCCGCGGCGTATAATCATCATCATAGGTATCGGGATCATCATAAGTATCAAAAAAATTTTCAAGGTTATAGAAAACTATGCTAAACATCTCCTCAATATATTTATGAGTTAATTATGTTCTTATGAGTACCGTCACAAAAAGGAGGGTTATCTGTCAATTTGCATCCGCATAAAAAATATTCCTTTGTTTCGGACACTGTAAAAATAAGGGGATGCTTGCCTACTTTGGAATGCGATCCGTCACAAAAAGGATCTCTTTTTGATAATCCGCAGGAACACCAAGCATAATTTTTTCCGGCTTCGAGTTTTACTTTATAAGGATGGTTTGCCATAAGGTCTAATTTTTATATAAAAAGCAAAATACAATTTTTTTCTTACTAACTTTGCATTTATCCATAAAAAAAGCAAATGGGCGAATCAAAAATAAAAAAAGGAAAACTCATCATATTTTCGGCTCCTTCGGGGAGCGGAAAAACCACTCTGGTACATTATTTATTGGGAAAACCGGAATTAAATTTGGCTTTTTCCATCTCTGCGGCTTCTCGTGAAAAAAGGCCGGGGGAAGTAAACGGGAAAGATTATTATTTTATTTCTCCCGAGGAATTCAAGAAAAAAATTGCCAATGATGAATTTGTAGAGTGGGAAGAAGTATATAAAAACAATTTTTACGGTACCTTAAAAAAAGAAGTGGAAAGATTGAGAAATGAAGGGAAAAATATTATTTTTGATATTGATGTCAAAGGCGGTTTGAATATAAAAAATCAATTCCCGGAGGACAGCCTCGCCGTTTTTGTAGAACCACCTTCCGTAGAAGAATTGATTCAAAGATTAAAAAACCGTAAAACGGAAACTCCCGAAAAAATTAAAATGCGGATAGATAAAGCGGAGGAAGAATTAAAATATGCCAATCAATTTGATGTAGTTCTTCTAAATGATGATTTGGAAAAAGCAAAAAAAGAAGCTTACCGGATAGTAAAAAAATTCTTAGAAAAAAAATGAAAAAAACCGGATTATTTTTTGGCAGCTTCAACCCGATTCATATAGGGCATTTAATCATCGCCAATCATTTGGTGGAGCATAGTGATTTAGACGAGCTTTGGTTTGTGGTCACTCCGCATAATCCGCACAAAGAAAAAAAAAGCCTTCTCAAAGATCATCACCGGTTAATGATGGTGCGTCTGGCCATTGAAAACTACCCGAAACTCAAAGTATCGACAGTCGAATTTGACCTGCCTCAACCTAATTATACCATAAATACTCTTACTGTATTAAAAGAAAAATATCCCGAACGCAGCTTTTATTTATTAATGGGAGAAGATAATTTGGCCGGTTTCAAAAAATGGAAAAATTATGAAAGTATCCTGGACTACCATCATATCTATGTATATCCTCGTTTGACCAAAAAAGAAATCCCTTCTGAAATGAAAAATCACCCTCATATTCATTTTATCAAAGCACCTGTAATAGAAATTTCAGCCACTCAAATCAGAAAAGATATCAAAGAAGGAAAAAACGTTCGTCCGCTACTCCCACCGGAAGTGTATAAATACATTGAAGAAATGAATTTTTATAAATAATGTATTAAGAAGCAGCCGAAAAAATGGCATCCCAATTTTCCAAAATCATTTTGCCATAAAGAAAAGCAAAGATTAAACTTAAAATCAATTGCATTCCCGTGGAAGCGAGAAAACCAATAAAAGCGCCGAAAGCTGCTTTTAACGCAGTGGAAATTTCATTATTTTTTAAATATTCGCCGATAAACGCTCCTACAAAAGGGCCGATAAGAATACCTCCCGGAATAGGTGCAAATATCCCGACAATCAGACCTATAATCGCTCCGTAAACTCCATATTTACTGCCACCGAATTTCTTAGTGCCGACTGCCGGAATAAAATAATCCAATATACTGACAATCAAAGTGGCCAACAGAGTTATTCCTATTAAACTCCAATCGTCAGGTATCGCCTTTGCCCACATGGTAACCAATAATCCCAACCAGGCACTAAAAGGCCCCGGTAATCCGGGAACCACACAACCGATAATACCTATTATTATTAAAATAAGTCCGATAATAATCAATAAAATATCCATAGTCGGATTGAAGTTTAATTTTGTATAAAAATAAGAAAAAATACAACAAAACAAATAAAAAATAAATAAAAAGAAAAACAGCCTTTTCAGCCGAAAATTTCTTTTCACAAATAATCTTTCTATCTTTGCAAGACTTAATCAAAATTATAAACGAATGAAAAAAATTGTAATGATTTTATTGGCAGGAATAATATTCAGTTCATGCCAACAAGCGCCAAAAACCGCTTTTGTAAAAACCGAAACTATTTTTAAAGAATATAAAGGGATAAAAGACCAGGAAGCTGTTTTTAAACAACAACAGGAAACTTTTACCAAAAAATATGATTCGCTGGTGAAAATTTGGCAAAAAGAAGTGATGGATTTCCAACAGAAAGTCAAAAAAATGTCGCCCAAACAAGCACAGAAAAAAGACCGTGAGTTGTATCAAAAACAACAGTTATTGCAACAAATGCAACAACAAGAAGGAGCTAAACTCACAGCCGAAATGCAACAAAAAACCGATTCACTTATCAAAAAAGTATACGACTTCTTTGATGAATACGGAAAGCAAAACGGCTACGAATATATTTTTGGAAAAAACAATACCGGAGCTTTGATGTATGGAAAAGCAGACAAAGATATCACAGAAGAGGTATTGAAAGCCTTGGATGCCGAATATGAAAAAAACAAAAAATAAAATTTTCTGTAAAAAGTAATTATATTCCTCTTTTTCAATTGGAAAAGGGGAATAATTTTTTCTGATGAGTTATATTCTGAACATAGAAACAGCCACAAAAAATTGCTCCGTTTCTCTTTCAAAAGACGGGAAACTACTCGATGTTATCAATCATAGGGAGGACGGCTATTCTCATGCCGAAAAATTGCATCTGTGTATCGATGAGATTTTAAAAAGAAATAATCTCGACCTCAAAAAACTCTCGGCTGTTGCCGTAAGCAAAGGTCCCGGATCTTACACGGGATTACGCATCGGGGTTTCTACCGCCAAAGGTTTGGCCTACGGATTAAATATTCCTTTGATTGCCGTTTCAACCTTGGAGCATATGGCCCGTCAAATCAAGAAAGAAAATGCCTTTATCATTCCACTCATAGATGCACGTAGAATGGAGGTTTATGCTGCCGTTTTTGATGAAAACCACAATTCTGTCAGAGAAATAAAAGCCGAAATCATCGATGAAAATTCTTTCTCTGAATACCTCGATCAAAAAAAAGTTTACTTTATCGGTGATGCCGTTCCCAAAACAAAAGAGGCAATTTCCCATCCGCATGCGATATTTATAGAAGATTCCTATCCATCGGCCAAAGAAATGGCTTCCCTTTCCTATCAAAAATTCCTCGAAGAAAATTTTGAGGATACGGCTTATTTTGAGCCTTTTTATCTCAAAGATTTTATTGTTACACGAAAGAAAAAACCTTTGTTGTAATCAGCCTTTATCTGCTGCTTAATTTTTTTATTTCATCCGGCACGAAGACTTTCTCAAAAAATAACTAACTTTGAGAATCGTAAAATAAACTTGATTCTATGCAGTGGAAATTCAAACCGGAGCCTCCCAAAGAAATCGTTCAACAGCTTGAAAAAGAACTAAATATCCCCTCTATTTTGGCTCGTTTGCTTGCTCAAAGAAATATCAAAACTTTTGAAGAAGCTCGCGTTTTTTTTCGTCCTGCATTGTCAGATTTACATAATCCGTTCTTGATGAAAGACATGGATAAAGCCATGGAACGGATTGAAAAAGCGATTGAAAACAAAGAAAAAATCCTCGTTTACGGCGACTATGATGTAGATGGCACCACAGCAGTATCCATTGTGTATTCCTATTTCAAAGAATTTTATCCTCATCTGGAAACCTACATCCCCGACCGTTATGCCGAAGGTTACGGAGTTTCCTTTCAAGGAATTGACTATGCCGCAGAAAATAATTTCGGCTTGGT
>JAMOVT010000003.1 GCA_027061855.1 Flavobacteriales bacterium | reverse complement strand
GAAACCAAATCAAAAATCATTGAATTCAATAATTTGCAACCGGGAAAATATCAATTACAAATCAAAGGAGTAAATCCCTATGGCCAAAGTCTCAAAAAATCTTTCTTCTTTGAGATTCAGCCTTTATGGTGGCAAACAGGCTTGGCCAAAGGAAGCTTAATTACCGGTGTAATTTTTGCCTTTGGCATGGGTTCTTTTCTCTTGCGAAAAAAGGAATTAGCCAAACAAAGAAAAAAATTACTGGAACAAAAAGAAAAAGTGGAGTTTGAGCTCTATGCTTTACGCAGCCAAATGAATCCGCATTTTGTTTTTAATTCGCTAAACGCCATTCAATATTATATAAATGATGAAAATTATGATAAGTCTGAAGCCTATTTGGTAAAATTTTCCAGACTGATTAGAATGATTTTTGATTTTTCAAGATATAAAAGTGTGGCTTTACGTAATGAAATTAAATTACTTAAATCCTATTTGGAAATTGAAAAAATGCGATTTGGTGAGAATTTTAATTTTTGCATTAATGTAGATCCGGACTTACATTTGGATCAAATCGAAATTCCTACAATGCTTCTTCAACCCATCGTTGAAAATGCAGTGAATCATGGTATTTTTCATAAACAAGGAAAAGGAACAATTTGCCTGGATTTTAAAAAATTAGATGCAAATTCTTTTCAGGTAAGGATCAGCGACGATGGTATCGGTATTGCCAAAGCTAAAGAAATCAACAAAAAATCATTAAAAAGACATAAATCCCGCTCTACCGAAATTCTCAAAAAAAGAATTAGCCTGTTAAACTTATCCGGCAAATGGAAAATCGAATATAAAATGGAAGATTTGACGGGTAAGGAAGGAAAATATAATACAGTAGTAACGCTTAAAATAACAAAATTATGATAAAATATATTCTTGTTGACGATGAGTTAAAAGCTTTGAAAAATCTCGAAAAGAAAATTAAAAAAATATATCCTGATTTTCTTCACCTGGGAAGTTTCAATCAACCGGAAAAAGCACTGGAATTTTTAAACAACAATGAAGTAAATCTCGTTTTTCTGGATATTGAAATGCCCAATCTCAGTGGTTTTGATTTGCTTTCGAAGGTAAATGATCCCAATTTTGAAATTATTTTTGTCACGGCCTACAATCAATATGCAATAGATGCCATTCGACATGCTGCTATCGGATATATTGTAAAACCTATTGATATTGACGAACTAAAAGACAGTATAGAAAAAGCACAAGAAAATATCAAAAAGAAAATTGCCCATAAAAACAACAAAGCCCTGCTCGATTTACTTACCCAAAAAAACAATATCATATCTATTCCTACGCAAACCGGATATGCTTTTGTAAAACTCGACAATATTATCCGCCTGGAAGGAGTGGACGGTTATACCAAAATCGTTTGTAATAACGATAAAGAATTTTTTAGCTCATATAGCTTGGGAAAGTTCTATGATATGATTAATAATCCGCTGTTTTTTCAAACACACCGTTCCCATATCATCAACCTCAATTATGTAACGGGTTTACTGAATGAAGGTTATGTAGAATTGGCCAATCACAGCAATGTACCCCTCTCACGTACACGCAAAAAAATGTTTCTGGATTTAATAAATAACAATAAAGAATAAATTTTAAGTATAAACCCGGTAATGCAATTTCTCTTTCGGAATACCTGTTTCCGTCAATAATTTTGCGGCCTTTTTTTTGAGATCGTCCGGACCGATTAAATAAACGGCATCAAAACCGGTTCCCTCGGCAGAAAGAATTTGTTTTAAAATTTCTTCATCGATTCTTCCCGGGAAATCACCCGCCTCCGATTCCGAATATACTTCATACATTTTGAATTGTTCAGGATATTTCTTTTCAAGTTCTCTTAATTCTTTCAAAAACATGGCCAATTCCGGAGTCTTATTGCCGTAAACCAATACTAACCTGCTCTCCGGCTCCTTATTAATCTTTTCCCTGATGATACTATAAAACGGAGTGATTCCGCTCCCAATCGTTACAGCCAAATATTTTTTCTTATTTCCCGGAGCCAAATCAATCTTCACATCATCCATGGGAATAGAAACCTCCAATGTTTCTCCGGGTTTTAATCGATGCATGGCATAATCGGCAAAACCGTCTTTTCCTTTGAGTTTGATTCCCAGTTTTATGTCGCCTTCTTCGGGAACGGAATAAATGGAATAATACCTGCGAAGTTTTTCTCCGTTCAAATCTTTTTCCACCATGACAAATTGTCCCGGCTTGAAAGCAAATTTTTCTTTTAATTCGGCGGGGATTTCAAGCACTACCGATACACTTTCGGGAGTGAGTTTCTCCACTTTTTTGACTTTTAAAGGATAGAATTGACTCATGGTTATTCGGCTTTTAAAATGAAATATTTTTTCTTTCCCCGTTGCAATAAAACATATTTGTCATTGATCAAATCATCGGCATTTACAATACGGTCCGCCGTTACTTTTTCTTTATTAACCGAAACCGAATTTTCTTTTAAAGCTCTGCGCGCTTCATTTCCCGAGGATAGAAATCCACTCCCGGTCAACAAACTCCCGATTTCAATTCCTTCTTCCAATTTCTTTCTCTCGATAGAACCCTGCGGCACTCCTTCAAATACATCCAAAAAGGTTTGGGTATCCAATTTTTTCAAGGCCTCCGAAGTGGTTTTCCCAAATAAAATATTGCTTGCTTCCATGGCTTTTTTGAGGTTTTCCTCTCCGTGTACCATGCGCGTAACTTCTTCGGCGAGTTTTTTTTGCAAAACCCGGTAATGAGGAGCTTCTTTGTGTTCCTCAATCAATCGGTCAATGGTATTTTTATCCAAAAAGGTAAAAATCTTGATATATTTTTCGGCATCCTCATCGGAGGTATTGATCCAGAACTGGTAAAATTTATAAGGAGAAGTATATTTGGCATCGAGCCATACATTTCCTTGCTCGGTTTTCCCGAATTTTCCACCGTCCGATTTCGTGATCAAAGGAACTGTCAAAGCATAGGCTTTTCCTCCTTCCACGCGGCGTATAAGTTCCGTCCCGGTAGTCATATTTCCCCATTGGTCGGAGCCTCCCATTTGCAATTGGCAGTCCATTGTTTTATACAAATGCAAGAAATCGTAGCCCTGAAAAAGTTGGTAGGTAAATTCGGTAAATGACATTCCGGCAGTATCGTCGTTTTCGGGATTCAATCGTTTTTTTACCGAATCTTTTGCCATCATATAATTGACCGATATATGTTTTCCTATATTTCGCACAAAATCGATCAGGGAAATATCTTTGAACCAGTCATAATTATTGACCAATTGTGCCGGGTTATCTTCGGCTTCAAAATCGATAAATTTCGAAAGCTGTTTTTTGATAGCTTCCGCGTTTTTATTGAGGGTTTCTTCATCGAGCAAATTTCTTTCCTTGGATTTTCCCGAAGGATCCCCGATCATTCCCGTAGCACCTCCCACCAGGGCAACGGGTTTATGGCCTGCCCGTTGAAAATGCATCAAAATGAGAATAGGCACCAAACTCCCGATATGCAAACTGTCTGCCGTAGGATCAAAGCCTATATAAGCGGTTACTTGTTTCTCGTCTAATAGTTCCTCGGTTCCGGGCATCATATCATGCAATAATCCGCGCCATTTTAATTCCTCTATAAATTTACTCATCGTTTTCTTTTTTATTCGTCATTGCAAAAGTAAAGAATTGATTTTATTTTTCTTCATCTTTACCTCATAAAAAAATCATCTGTTTTAACAGATGATTTTTTTAATTTCCATTTTACGCACCGGCTTTTTGAGAAATTTTTCCGAAAATATGTTTTAATTTATTTTTGTTTTCTTCTAATTCTTCAACAGCTTTTGATTTTACTTTCTCAAATTTGCCTTTGGTTTTTTCAAAGAGTTCTTGATAGTAATCTATCCCGGATTCTAAATTGGCGGCAAATTTTTCAAAATATTTCTGCTGTTTTTTGTCCCATTCATCACCGGCTTCGTTCAAGCGGTTTTTTAAATAATCCATATACAAATTCAATTCCTTGATAAACATATGCGGACGGTTTTTATCCTCCATGATATTTATTCTTCCGTAAATATGTCCGATCATCTCTTTCAAGGAAACCTCTTTGTCAAAATAAGCCATATTGGGGCCGGGGCAAACCGTCGTCCCCATATCTTTGATTTTGTAATCTATATTATGCACTTGTATGGCAGGTTCGGACAAACCCACACATAAACATTCCGGAGCTATAATTTTTTCATAAGCTTTGCGGTATTCTATTTCGGGCAATTGTTTTTCATCCAGTTCTTTAAGTTTTAAATGCTGATATTGACGAGAAGCCGTACAAATGGGTTTCTCGGTGAATTCGGTATTGGAAACCAAATATTCTTTGGGGCACGGACTCCCGGGACGTCCCTTTTCGGCTTTTTGAAGTTTCTTTATGGTTGCCGAAGCGGTTTTCAGCGAGTTAAAAGGTACTCCGAGAGGCGAAATATCGCTCAAATACAAATCTTTAACCTTGGCTTTGGCCAATTCGTTTCGTGTATAATCATCGACCGTGGTAGCTTCGGGAACCAATAAAAAAGGCGTCCCCCAGCCTACGCTGTCCATATTATAATAATCCAGTAAAAACTCGTGTTCCTCTGCCGTTCCCACTCCGCCTTGTGCGGTAACTTTTACCTCCAAATCCTCCGGTACAGGTTTGTTTTTTGCCTCCAAAGCAGGTTTTAAAATGGAAAATACTTGCTCTTTGAGTTCGCCTCTTTTGTTTTTGAATTCTTCCAAAATGGGCCCCATTAAAAAACCGTCTGTGGCAAAAGCATGTCCTCCGCAATTCAATCCCGATTCCACGCGATATTCACTTACCCAAATTCCTTTTTTGGCCAGAAATTTTCCTTGAATCAATGCCGAGCGGAAATCACTGACCTTTAAAACCACTTTCTTTTTTATAAATCCGTTTTCATCGGGATAGAAATCTTCAAAATTTTCAAGATAAGCATATAAACGCGGACTCATACCGGCAGATAAAACCAAAGAAGAAATCAATTTGCTGTTGGCATATCCTCGCAGAGCGGCATGGGCATCATTGTATTCCGGCGGCAAGGCTTCGCCGTCTTTATAATTGGTTTTATCGACTTTTGTCATGATATTGACATCAATACTGCCCATTTGCAAATGGTTTTTGACCCAGTCGGCAACATCACTTAATTCAAAATTTTTCAGTTTTTGGAAAAATTCTTCTTTGATTTGAGAAGTGTCGGGGAGCATTTCAAAATACTCGTGAATTTCTTCTTTTTTTGACTCGTAAGAGTCTTTCATGGATTGGAATTTTTCCGTAGTCAAATCATGCATCATATCAAGATAAGCGGTAATGCGTTTGGCTCTGAAATCTTCCATTTTTTCACTAATCGCTTGATAAGGAAGACTAAATTTCCGGCTGTATGTTTCACGTAATTTCTCCAGTAAAACATTATCGACCAAAGATATGACCGAATCAATTCCATATGGAGCCACTTTTAAAGGAGTGTCTATGGTATAGGCAACTCCCATAACAGGAATGTGAAAATTGTGTTGTTTATTCATAGTTAATTTAATTTAATCAAAACAAATATAGACTTTTAAGTTTATAAAGAGAGCATTTAACCTTTTTTTAAGAATTTCAGAAGCAATTTATTAACCCGGGTTCATTTATCAATTTAATTCTTCTATTCCGACCTAAAAAAACATAAATTAAAAATCCCTAAATTTATAGGTTTTAAATTATTACTAATGAGTGTAAAAAGATATGAATCTGTCGATATTTTTCGCGGATTAACCGTTGCCTTTATGATCTTGGTCAATACACCCGGAACCTGGTCTCATATTTATCCGCCTCTGGAACATGCTGCTTGGCATGGCATTACTCCTACGGATTGGATTTTTCCTTTTTTTATATTTATCGTTGGCACCTCTATTGTATTGGCTTATCACTCCAAAAAAAATTCTCCTTCTTTTAATCCATACAGGAAAATTATCACCCGCAGCCTCAAAATTTTTTTATTGGGCCTTTTTCTGGCCGGTTTCCGTTTTCATTTTCCTTTTTTCAAAGATCTTGGCGAACTACGCATTCCGGGAGTTTTGCAACGCATTGCCATTGTATTTCTTATTACGGCACTATTATTTGTAAAAATTAAAAATTGGAAATGGTTTCTGCTGATATTTGCCGGTTTGGTTTTGGGTTATTGGTATGCGATGACCCAAATTCCTATTGACGGTCAAAAATCTAAATTGACTAAAACGCATAATTTAGCCTCAAAGATCGACCGAAAAATTTTGGGAAAAAAGCATATGTGGCGGCATTATGAAAAAGAAGGATACGTGCAAGGAGATTATGACCCGGAAGGGATTTTCAGCACACTTCCGGCTGTTGCCACGGCTATATTAGGAGTTTTTATGGGCTTGATTCTTGTCAATCAAAAAATTTCTCCCTTTTCAAAAACCATTCTCTTTCTTTCTATTGGTTTAATTCTTTATTTGCTCGGTGTTTTTTGGTCTGATTATTTTCCACTTAATAAACGGCTATGGACCAGTAGTTATGTACTTTATACAGGTGGATTGGCTTATATTTTCTTTGCCTTGATTTTTTTCCTTGTAGAAATTTTAGATTTCAAAAAGTGGGGAAATCTCTTTAAATATTTGGGAATGAATGCTATTACGATTTTTACTTTATCTGTTTTTATTACCATTTCTTTTTACCGCTTGAAAATTCCCGGTGCCGGAAAAAGCATTCATGCTTGGCTATATCATTCTATTTTTGCCAATCCATTAGGAAATACGGAACTCGCCTCCTTTTTATATGCTTTAAGTGTGGTGTTTTTTTATGGTTTTATAGCGTGGTGGTTATATAAAAAGAAAATATTCATTAAAATATAATTCATACATTTGTTAGCATAATTATAAAATATGGCACTTAATTATATTTGGGTAGGTTTCTTTCTCATCGCGTTTATAGTCGGGCTGGTAAAACTGATTTTTCTCGGTGACATTACAATTTTTGAAACCATGATGAAAGCCTTGTTCGACCGGGCTAAATTGGGATTTGAACTATCATTGGGGCTCACCGGAATATTAGCCTTATGGATGGGAATTATGAAAATAGGTGAACGCGGTGGAATGGTACGTATTTTAGCCAAAATGGTCAGTCCTTTGTTTACAAGATTGTTTCCCGAAGTGCCCAAAGATCACCCTGCTATCGGTTCGATGATGATGAATTTCTCTGCCAATATGTTGGGGTTGGATAATGCGGCTACTCCTCTCGGATTAAAAGCCATGAAAGACTTGCAAGAACTCAATCCCGAAAAAGAAACCGCTAGCAATGCACAAATCATGTTTTTAGTGCTTAACACCTCGGGATTAACACTCATTCCCGTTAGTATTTTGGCTTTGCGCGCCATGAAAGGCTCTGCCAATCCCACTGATGTGTTTTTACCGATTTTGATCGCTACTTTCATTTCAAGTATGGTAGGTTTGATCATCACTGCCATTGTACAAAAAATCAACCTTTTTAATCGCGTGGTAATGGCCTACTTGCTTGGAGCAACTATTATAGTGGGAGGTATTGCATATTATGTATATTGGTTGAAAGATCCTGAAAAAATTTCTGCCTTTACCAATGTGCTCAGTAATTTACTCTTGTTTACCATAATTATTGCATTTATCAGTGTGGCTTTGTTTAAAAAAATTAATATTTATGATGCTTTTATTGACGGAGCCAAGGACGGTTTTGTGGTGGCGGTGAGCATTATTCCTTATCTCGTGGCCATGTTGGCGGCCATTGGGGTTTTTACCGCTTCGGGGGCAATGGATTATGTATTGGATTTTTTCAGGTTTCTATTCGGACATCTGGGAGTTGATACCCGTTTTGTGGACGGACTGCCAACGGCATTTATGAAACCGCTTACCGGAGGAGGAGCACGTGCCGCCATGGTGGAAAGCTGGGTGGAGCATGGAGTGGATAGTTTTGTGGGGCATCTCACTTCTATTTTACAAGGCTCCACAGAAACCACTTTTTATGTGCTCGCGGTTTATTTCGGCTCGGTGAAAATAAAAAACATTCGCAATGCCGCATGGCTGGGACTAATTGCCGATATCTCCGGAATAATAGCTGCCATTTTTATTACGTATTTATTCTTTGGAGGACTGAAATAATTTTTTGTAAAAGCTAGGGTTATTTACCGTACCTTTGCCAAAATTAAAACGGGAAGTTGGTCATCAATAAAGTTAATAGGGAATTGACAAAGTATGCTCAACCACGAATGTCAATTCGTCCCTATAACAAACAAACATTATTATGAGTACATTTAAAGAAACGGGCTTAAAACCCGAAATTCTTAAAGCCCTTGATGACTTAGGCTTTAAAAACCCCACACCTATTCAAGAAAAAGCCATTCCGCAATTATTGGAATCCGACAAAGATTTGATGGCTTTAGCCCAAACAGGAACGGGAAAAACAGCCGCTTTCGGCTTACCGATCATTCAAAAAATTGATCCGTCCAGCAAAAAAACACAAGCCTTGATTATTGCTCCTACCCGAGAATTGGCTTTACAAATTACCGAGGATTTAAAAAATTTTTCAAAATACATCGACGGAATCAATATTGTAACGGTTTATGGCGGTTCGAGTATTGAAAACCAAATTCGTGATCTACGCAAAGGCGCTCAAATCGTGGTAGCCACACCCGGGCGTGCAAAAGATTTGATCAATCGTGGGAAACTTCATCTGGACCAAGTAAAATTTGTCGTTTTGGACGAAGCCGACGAGATGCTCACCATGGGATTCAAAGATGATCTTGATGCTATTCTTAGTGCCACTCCCCAGGACAAACAAGTTTTGCTTTTCTCCGCCACAATGTCCAAAGAGATTGAACGTATTGCTAAAAATTATATGAAAAATGCCGAAAAGATTTCGGTAGCGGAAATCAATAAAGGAGCAGATACCGTTGAACATATTTATCATATGGTAAATGCTCGTGACCGGTATGAAGTGCTGAAACGGATTGCCGATATGAATCCCGACATTTATGGAATCGTTTTTACTCGAACCCGAAGAGAAGCCAAAGATGTGGCAGCCAAATTGATGCAAGACGGTTATAATGCCGATGCCATTCACGGTGACCTCTCACAGGCACAGCGTGATGAAGTGATGAAACGCTTTCGCAACAAGCAATTGCAACTATTGGTAGCAACCGATGTTGCTGCACGTGGAATTGATGTAAATAATTTGACACATGTAATCAACTATAACCTCCCCGATCAAAGTGAATATTATACACATCGTAGCGGAAGAACCGGACGTGCAGGGAAAAAAGGAACTTCCATTGCTATCATTCACAGTCGCGAAAAGGGAAAATTGAAAGAAATAGAAAAAAAATCCGGAATTAAATTTCGTTATCAATTAGTACCCAGCGGAGAAGAAATTTGTTCACGACAGGTTTTATCTTTAAGCGACAAAATTGTCAATACACAAGTAGATGAAACACAAATCGAACCTTTTCTCGAAGCTATTTATAAGAAATTTGAAAATTTAGACCGGGAAGAACTGATCAAACGTTTTGTTTCGGCAGAATTTAACCGTTTTCTCGATTATTATAAAAATGCCCGTGACATCAACATTGTCGATGACCATAAAGATCGTAAGCGAAATAAAAAAGGAGGTTCAAACCTTACACGTATGTTTCTTAATGTAGGAAAGAAAGAAAATCTGACTCCATTACGATTAATCGGAATTATAAACAATGCTCTTGACAATGGAAATGCAGAGATTGGAAAAATTGAAGTATTAAAAAATTTCTCTTTTTTTGAAATCGAACCCAAAGCGGCACAACAACTATTGACCAAGATCAAATCGCAAACTTTTGAAGGCCGTAATCTTTCGGTAGAAATTGCCAATCCAAAAGATGGCGAGGAAGGAAAGAAAAACAAATCTTCCAAGAAAAGAGAACGTAAAGACCGGAATCGAAGGAAAGGAGGAAGAAGAAGATTCTAATTGGAAATTCATTTATATTTTTACAAATAATCCCCAACAAAATTGGGGATTATTTTTTTTTAAAATGTTACCAGATATAATGCAGATTTATTTAGGTATGGGAGTTTTTCTTTTTTGTGTAAAAATTTTATCAATAACTCCTTTTTTTACTTTGATAGAATCAGTACTTCTTTTTTTCTTTATAGTAGAATCCATATTCTTTTCCAAACTATCCAACTTCATTTTTAATTCGTTTTTTATCTCCGAAAAAACATCGGCAAAAAACTGTGGATCACGACTATAATAATCAGTTGCTTTTTTCAACTTTATACTATCTACTCCGTATTGACGATATACAAGAGCAACAGGATCAATTTCCAAACTGTCTTTTGAAGCCAATACTTCTTGCACTTTTTGAGCCAATATCAAGTCCCGCATAATCGCTTTGTATTCTTTTTTACTGATTTCCGCTGAATGGGACTCTTCTTTTTTGCTATTATGGCAAGAAAGCAACATTAACCCAAGTATTAATAAAAAATTTTTCATCATCAGTTAGATTTTACCTGTGAGACTTTTCCATTTCATTTTTATAACCCCCATTGCCGCTTCCGAAATAATAGAACCGTGCATCTTGGATTTTCCTTTTTGCCTGTCCACAAAGACAATGGGAATTTCCTGTATTCGATATCCTTTTTTCCAAGCTTTGAATTTCATTTCTATTTGAAAAGCATAGCCTACAAACTCTATTTTATCCAAACCTATTTTTTCTAATACCTCGCGCTTATACCCAACAAAACCGGCTGTTGTATCCCGTACCGGAATCCGGGTAATCACCCGCACATATAAGGAAGCAAAATAGGATAGCAAAATCCGTTTCAAATCCCAATTGGCCACCCCGATTTGTCCTTTTAAATATCTGGAACCAATCACCAAATCGGCTTCATTTGCATGGAGTATTTTGCGCATTGTTATTAAGTTTTTGGGGGGATGCGAAAAATCGGCATCCATTTCAAAAATATAAGCATAATCCCTTTTCAATGCCCAATCAAAACCGGCCAAGTAAGCTTTTCCCAAACCTTCTTTCTTTTCTCTATTCAATAAATTTAACCGGGAAGGAAACTCGTTTTTCATTTTTTCTACAATCTCGGCTGTTCCATCCGGCGAATTATCATCCACCACAAGAATATCAAAATCCGGACTTATATCAAATACATAGCGAAGAATATCTTCGATGTTTTCTTTTTCGTTATATGTAGGTATAATTACCAGAGAGTCGGCCATAAATTAATCTTCTTTTGCAAAAATACAGGCTTTATTTTAAATGGAATCGTTTTCGAGTGAAGAATACAAGTCTGTAAACTCCTCAAAAGCATATCCTTTTTGAACAAGATATCGAAATACTTTTTGTTTTAATTTGTATGAATTTTTTTCTTTATACTCTTTTTTCTTTTGGATAATTAGTTTTAAAATAGTTTGCCGGTAATCTTCATCATCGATTTCTTGTAAAGCTTTTTCCATTAATTTTGAGTGAATATCATGCTTTTTTAATGCCTGAATGATTTTTCTTTTTCCCCATTTCTTATAATAAAATTTTCCACGGACCAAAGATTTGGCAAATCGTTCTTCATTGAGAAAACCTTCTTGTATAAGATGTAAAACAATCAGGTCTTGGGCCTCGGGAATCATCCGTAATTCATCAAGTTTTTTTTTCACTTCTTTATGCGATCGATCCTGATAAGCACAAAAATATTCCAACTTTTTTTTTGCTTCTTCAACCGTAAAACTTTTTGATTTGTCATTCATTAATTTTCTATCACTATTTTGGTGATGTATATACCTTTTTCCGTATCGGCATAAAAGATATATACTCCTTTTGCAAAATCTGTCAAGCTTATATATTCATCCGGATTATCCCATTTTTTTATTAAACGTCCTCGCATATCATAAGCTTTTAAATTATATATCGTATTATTTTGCTGATAAATATGCAAACTGTCTTTTGCGGGGTTGGGATAAAAAGAGAGATCATTTATAGTTTCCTGAATGCCGGATAAATCCAAATTGATAGTGGTGTTTCGTGTGATAATATCATAACCGGGATCAAATTCCACTTGATCAACTTCTATACCGGCATTTACCGTAAATACCTGATCGTTTTGTGTATTCTCCAATATCACTTTAAATTCTTGACCGTTTTCATCCTTAAATACTAACGGCAAAGGCATTTCAAAAAAGTCCACAGAAGCATCGGTCGTTGTTTGGTGTACTGTCACTTTATATGTTTGAGCCGCGGTTTTTTCTATGTCAAATGTATATACGGGATAACCGGCTCCATAAATCCAATCATTAAAAAATTCATCAAGATTTTTTCCGGAAGTATTTTGCATAACTTCTTTAAAATCAGGTGTAAGGGCAAAACTATATTCTTTTTGGTTTACATAGTTTTTTAAACCTTGAAAAAAGTCTTGATTTCCCACTGTTAATCGAAGCATATTCAATACCATCGCTCCTTTGGAATAACTCAAACGGTAATCAAAAATCCGATTCACATTGGTCGTATCTTGCACATATACGGAACCGCCGCTTAGGCGAGTAATATAATCCACTTTATTTTTCTTCCAATTTACAAAATCAGCTTCTCCATCGAGCGCTTCATGAATAAGTCCTTCACTATAAGTAGCGAAACCTTCATTTAGCCAGATATCATGCCAGGAACCGCATGTAATGGCATCTCCAAACCACTGGTGTCCCAACTCATGTGCCATTAGATCCCTGCCGTAATTCACTAAAAAGGTGATGGTTTGATGTTCCATTCCTCCACCCCATCCGAATTGGGCTTGACCATATTTTTCATTTCTAAAAGGGTATAACCCATAGGTTTCTTCAAAAAAATTCATCACTGGTAAAACCGCTTCCGATTGAGGTTTATAGGTCGAGGCATTCTCGGGATAAAAAAAGTTGTCAATAGGAAAAGTTTCCGAAATACCTCCGTTAAAAGAATATTTTTCGTAATTGGTAACAGCAAAAGCCACCAAATAAGCGGCTATGGGATAACGGTGTTTCCATACACTGACAATACTATCATTACTTACATATTCATCAGTCAATATACCGTTTGAAACTCCTTTCATCAATTGGTTATTTTGAAATTGCGGATATTTTAAAACCACATCCACCGAATCTATTTTGTCGGATAAATCTTGTTTGCATGGCCACCAATCTCTCGCGCCATAGGGCTCAGATAAGGTCCAAACCACGGGAACATTGTCAGCTCCATGCGTTCCGGTAACATATGAATCAAATCCTGAATCCGGAGGAACTCCGTGGTATTTAATTTGAAGGGAATCTATTACCCCCGCATTAATAGCGGAAGGAAATTCTATATGTAAGATATTGGACGAATGGGTAAAATTTAAATTATTGCCATCTTTGACAACAGCTTCAATTTCCAATTGGTCAGCCATATCAAATTCAATGAAGTCCATAGAAGTCACCGCTTTAAAATAAGTGGTTACTTCACCGGTAATATAATCCGACGACATATTAGGTTTTAAAAACAGCCTCTGGTATTTCACGTCATAATTAGAGGAATTTGCCATTTGCTTTTTTTGCATTTTTTTACGGGCTTGCTCCCTTTCCGTTTTAACAAATGCCGGAGGAAAAGGGCTTTGTTGAGCTTCCAAATTAACCAATATAAAGAAACTAAAAAATAAATAAAAAGTTTTCATAAAAAAGAATTTATATAGCGAATATATAATTAATTATAATAAAAAAGAAAAATTTATAATTATTAACATTGTTTTATTTCATTAGTAGTTTTGCGGCAATTTCTTCCTCATGGATATCCTCCCAAATTTTTTCAAAATCTTCAAAAGTTTTGTTCCCATAAATGGAAGTGGGCAATTGGGGATATTTTTTCCTGTCGGGTAAGATATGGTTTTCTTCCGGTTGCCCAAAAGGAGCAAATCCCGCATAAGGATGAGTCGCTCCCCAAATTGTGATTACCGGCACGCCAAATAATGCGGCAATATGTGCATTCCCCGAGTCCATACTCAATAATTTATCCAAACGTGAAATGAGCTGTAATTCTTCTTCAAATGAAAATATTCCCGTAATATTGACGATACGATTGCGATTGATTTTTTCCAATTCATCCAACTTCTTTTTTTCTTCTTTCCCTCCTCCAATTAAAACAATATTTAAACCGGGATCTTTTTCCAATAAAATTTCGATTGTTTTTTTTATTTTTTCCAAAGGATATTGTTTTCCTCGATGAGCGGCAAATGGGGCAATACCAATGATTTTATTTCCTTCAAAAGTTTGCATAAAAAGAGCAAGTTGCGAAGACATTTCCGGTTGTGACAAAGGCTGTGTGTTTTGCAGATCCACTTTATATCCTAATTTTCTAAATACATCCGCATACCGCTCATGCGTTGATTTTAAAGTTTTGAATATCTTATTTTTTTTACGGGTTAAAGCCTTTTTCTCTTTCCGTCCTTTATTAATCGACACCACTTGTTTTCCGCTGATTCCAAATAAATTCCGCAAAACTTTAGTACGTAAAACATCGTGTAAATCTGCAATGGCATCGGGATAATAATTTTTTAATTTTCCAAATAGTTTTATCAGCCCAAGAAATCCTTTATATTCCGTTTTAAAATCAGCGGGAATAAATTCCACATTTTCCAAAGAAGTAAAAAAGGGAGCAAAAAAGGGCCGGGAAACCACTTGCACTTTTACTTCGGAGTTCTGTTCCGTCAAGGCCTTTATAACAGGAACTGTCATTGCCACATCTCCCATTGCAGAGAAGCGAAAAACCATTATTTTTTTCTTCATCTTTTTCATAATTCTTATGCACTTAAACGACGAAGCCGCATAGATACTACCTTAAATAAAAACAAATAATCTTTGATTTCCTCCAAAATTTCTCTGGCATTGATGTCTTCTTTTTTTAATTCTTCTTTGGTTTGATTGATTAAATCTTGTATCAATAACCTTCTTAAATTCAACACCAAATCGGACACACTCCAAAAAAGAGTTTGATCTTCGCTTTTTACTTCTATCTCGTATTTTTCCCAATCATCCAGTTTGTATTTCTCTCCTTCCATCATTATATCACTAATCACCTTAGCGGTTTCTTCATCAAAATTCACTTGTAATTTACTTATGTCTATTTCTTCTCCACTCAATAATTTAGGCATAATTAAATCATAGATACGGGCAAAAACCGGATTGGAAAATTCCAATTCGTCTTCCTGCAATTGCAAATAGATTTCTTGTGCAACGGTGGTTTTTTTGTTAAACTTCTCAATCAAAGGTTCTGAATTATCCTCGGGTATTTCTTTGATTTCCCAATCTTCAATCTCCACTTCCTTGGTGCCGTGCAATAAAAGCAACTTAATAATGCCACGTTCCAAAACACTCCGTTTATCGATTATTTCGGTCTTTTTTTCAGCTTTCTCAACAGGTTTTAGACTTTCCGTTTGTTTTTTACGCTGATAATCACGTTCGATTTGACGTTGTTGATTTCTCTGCACGATGGCCAACTCCTTAAATAATACTGCTTCCGATATTCCCAGTAAAGCGGAAACTTCTTTGATATAAATCTCGTGTTGAATGGGATTGGGAATTTTAGCAATGCTTTCTATGATATTCTTGATTAATTCTGCTTTTTTAATCGGGTCTTCCGAAGCTTCTTCTTTAAACAAACCGGCTTTAAATTTGATAAAATCCCGGGCATTTTCTTCAATATACAACAGCAGTTCGTCAGATGAAACTTTTTTACTAAAACTATCGGGATCCTCACCATCCGGCAATAACAAGACTTTTACGTTCATTCCTTGTTCCAGTATCATATCGATTCCCCGCAAGGCGGCACGTATTCCGGCAGGATCACCGTCAAAAATCACCAAAATATTTTTTGTCAAACGTTTTATCAAGTGAATTTGATCGGAAGTCAATGCCGTTCCAGACGATGCAACCGTATTTTTAATTCCCGATTGATGGAAAGCCATTACATCGGTATAACCTTCAACCAAAATACATTGATCGTTTTTCACAATCTCTTGTTTGGCTTGAAAAATCCCATAAAGCACCTTGCTTTTATGATAGACTTCCGATTCGGGGGAATTGATATATTTTGCCGTTTTTATTTGAGAATTGAGAATACGACCGCCAAATCCCAATACTCTTCCACTTAAACTATGTATGGGGAACATTACACGCCCGCGAAAACGGTCTATTTGTTGACCGTTTCTATCGATGGTCATTCCGGTCTTTATAAGGTAGTCTAATTTATATCCTTTGGCCAAGGCTTCTTTGGTAAAAGCATCCTTTTTGTCGGGAGCAAAACCCGTTTCAAAGGTTTTGAGAGTTTCCTGGCGAAAGCCCCGTTCCTTAAAATAACCCAGACCGATGGATTTTCCTTCTTCCGACTCAAATAATTGTTTTTTATACCATTCCTTGGCATATTCCAAAACGATAAATAAACTTTCCCGCTCCGTCCTGCGCTGCTTCTCTTCGGCATTCTCCTCGGTTTCCTCGATTTCTATATTGTATTTTTTTGCCAGCCAACGCAAAGCTTCTGGATAAGTCATATGCTCGTGTTCCATCAAAAAACTCACTACATTTCCACCTTTTCCGGAACTGAAATCCTTCCAAATTTGCTTGACCGGAGAAACCATAAAAGACGGACTTTTTTCTTCATTAAAAGGACTGTAACCTTTCAGATTGCTTCCCGCTCTTTTAAGATTGACAAAATCACCGATTACCTCCTCTACCCGGGCGGTTTCAAAGATTTTGTCTATAGTTTCTCTTTTAATCATCAGGCAAACTTATTTTTTTCTTTCCACTACATAATTTACCATCAATTTTAAACTCTCTTTGGCTTCATTATCGGGATATTTATCAAGAATTTGTAAAGCTTCATTTTTATATTCATTCATTTTGTTTATCGTATATTCTATTCCTCCGTGTGCCTTGACAAACTCAATCAATTCGCGTACTTTTTTCTTGTTTTTATGATGCTTTTTCACCACATTAATAATCCATTTTTTATCCTTTTGACCGACATTATTCAATGTATAAATCAAAGGCAATGTCATTTTTTGTTCTTTGATATCTATTCCAGTGGGTTTCCCGATACCTCCTTCGGAATAGTCAAATAAATCGTCTTTCATTTGGAATGCCATTCCCGTAAGCTCTCCAAAACGGTGCATATCTTTTACCGTTTGTTCGTCACTTCCTACCGAAGCGGCTCCAATGGCAGTACAAGCGGCAATCAAAGTGGCTGTTTTTTGACGAATAATTTCATAATAAACTTCTTCGGTAATATCGAGTTTTCTGGCTTTCTCTATTTGTAGGAGTTCTCCCTCACTCATTTCTTTTACCGCAACGGATATAATACGCAATAAATCAAAATCACCATTGTCTATGGACAAAAGAAGTCCCCGGGAAAGCAAAAAATCACCTACTAAAACCGCAATTTTATTTTTCCATAAGGCATTGAGAGAAAAAAAACCTCTGCGATAATTGCTTTCATCCACCACATCGTCATGTACCAAGGTTGCCGTATGAATCAATTCCACCACACTTGCTCCTCGGTAGGTGCGATCTGTAATCGCATCCGATAGCATTTTAGCCGTTAAAAAAATAAACAAAGGCCTCATTTGCTTTCCTTTGCGGGAAACGATAAAGGCGGTAATCCGGTTGAGCAATACCACATTGGTTTTCATCGATTCGCGGAATTTATCCTCGAAACGTTCCATTTCTTTATAAACCGGGGCTTTGATCTGTTCGGTTATTTTCATTGGTTTCAGGTTTCAAAACAAAGATAACAAAACCCTGAATATCATGATTTTGTTTGTTTTTATTCGTTTTCCAAAGCATTCCAACCTTGGGCTTTTAATTCTAATTTTTGGTTATCATTGGTTATCAAATAAGCCCCCGGCTCTTCTGTAATATGGCCGATTACAGTTAGATTAGGATTGCCTTTGATTTTATCATAATCTTTTTGCTTGATGGTAAAAAGAAGTTCATAATCTTCCCCTCCATTTAAGGCGGCCGTAATTTCACTGATATGAAATTCTTCTGCGGTTAAAATAGTTTGGGGGTCAATGGGTATTTTGTTTTCATATATTACCGCTCCTACGCCGGATTGCTTGGTAATATGTAATATTTCGGAAGACAATCCATCCGAGATATCAATCATGGAGGTGGGCTGTACATCGAGTTTTCTCAATAAAACGGGAATATCTTTCCTTGCCTCCGGTTTTAATTGGCGTTCAATTACATAGGAATATTTAGATAAATCCGGTTGATGCTTGGGGTTTACTTTAAATACTTCATTTTCTCTTTGCAAGACCAATAATCCCATATAAGCGGCACCTAAATCACCTGTTACCACAATTAAATCGTTCTTTTCGGCACCGTCTCTATATACGGTTTTACCCGGCTCCACCCATCCGGTTGCCGTAGGCGCCAAAACCAATCCCGATGTCGATGAAGTAGTGTCTCCTCCCACCAAATCCACACCGTAGATTTGACAAGCCAATTTGATGCCTTCAAACACCTGCTCAATGGCTTCAACGGGAAAACGGTTGGAAACCGCCAATCCCACTAATAATTGGCTGGCAAAACCATTCATGGCATAGATGTCCGAAAAATTTACCACCGCTGCCTTATAACCCAAATGTTTTAACGGATGATAGGCTAAGTTAAAATGCACTCCTTCCACCAATAAATCCGTTGATGCCAAGACATTTTTGTCTTTAAAATTCATCACGGCGGCATCATCTCCCACTCCCTTTATGGTCTGCGGATTTACAATTTTAATATCCCGGGTTAATTTTTCTATTAATCCGAATTCGCCTAATTTACCCAAGTCTGTTTTGGGTTGTTTGTTATTTTCCAACATAGTTTAATCTTCTAATTTTAAAAAAAGTAAGTCTTTATCGTATTGGATAATTCCTTTTCCAGCATGTAATACATCGGCACCGATTATTCCATCCACTTTTGTATCAAATAAAGCCATTGCCTGATTGATATGCTGCAAATCCATCGTTACAAAACGTATTTTTTTAATTTTCCAACGGCCTATTTCCAAGCTGTTTTTTCCGGTGGTATTTATATCGATTTCTGTCGTTCCTGCTCCTGCCGCTTTGTGCTCGGTATCCTTTAATTTCAATTGGAATTTCTTGGCTTTGGATTGAGCTATTACCGTATTGGAAGCACCTGTATCCAATATGAATTTCCCTTTTTTTCCATTGATTTTGGCTTTAATTAAATGATGTCCCGAGGGAATGGTCTTTAATTTTACGACCTGATAGCCTTTGTCTTTTAATATCTTTTTTAAATTCATTATTCCAGCTCTTCGTCTTTGATTTGTGTCGTATGAATAGGATTTACTACGGCTTGTTTAAAACCTTCCATGGTTTGATTCATTTTTTGTAACATTCCTTCTTTATCTTTAATCGAGTAAAGATCTTTGAGGTAGTCCATTTTTTTATATAATACCCAAGTTCTGCCTTCCTCATCTTGATAAATCAAGGCTTTTTGAGGTAATTCAAGTGCTACTTCGGGATTTTCTTTGATTAATTTTCCCGATTCTTTGGGGTTCCCGAAAACAACCAAATAAACTTCGGGCACTTCTACATTGGCATTTTTTGACGCGGTTTGATGATCGATCAAACGCGGATAGTACATGCCTTGTTCTTCCAAATAACTTTTTAATTGGAAATAGGTTTTTTTAGGACTGTAATCACTTTTAATCAATACAAATTCCGTCCCCGATTCATCTCCTTTTCTTTCAACCGATTGCGCTTCGGGTTTAATCTCCTTTTCTTCCTGTTTGGCTTGCTCTTTTACTTCCTTTTTTGGGTTTTGGCAAGCGGCTATGCTTAACATCAATAGGATTATCAGACTTATTTTTTTCATAATTTATTATTTTTTTCCAGTTAACATTCTTTTAATTTCATTTAATTTCATCAATGCCTCTACCGGGGTAAGATTGTTGATATCGGTTTTGAGGATTTCTTCGCGTATTTCTTCCAATAAAGGATCATCCAATTGAAAAAAGCTCAATTGAACTCCCTCGGGGTTTTGCTTGCCGGTAAGTTTCTCCTTTGCGTTTTCCTTCTGGTGTGTTTTCTCCAATTCCTTTAAAATACTATTGGCGGAATGAATTACCTTGGCAGGCATTCCCGCCAACTTTGCCACATGTATCCCGAAACTGTGTTCGCTTCCTCCCGGCACCAGTTTACGAATAAAAATAATATTCTGGTCTACCTCCCGGATGGAAACATTATAATTTTTAATCCGCTCGAAACTTTTGGTCATTTCATTCAACTCATGATAATGAGTGGCAAACAGTGTTTTGGGACGTGCCGGGTGTTCATGAAGATATTCGGCTATTGCCCAAGCAATGGAAATTCCGTCATAAGTACTGGTTCCTCTCCCTATTTCATCCAGCAATATTAAACTTCTTTCCGAAAGATTATTTAAAATACTTGCCGTTTCATTCATCTCCATCATAAAAGTCGATTCTCCGAGTGAAATATTATCACTGGCACCAACACGCGTGAAAATTTTATCCACTATTCCCAAACGGGCATTTTTTGCCGGTACAAAACTCCCTATTTGTGCCATCAGAACTATCAAAGCGGTTTGACGTAACAATGCCGATTTCCCCGACATATTGGGGCCGGTAATCATAATGATTTGCTGTTGTTCCCTGTCGAGAAAGATATCATTGGGGACATAAGCCTCGTCCTCGGGCAATTGTTGCTCTATTACGGGATGTCTTCCGTCTTTGATATTGATTTCAAAACTCATATCCATTTCCGGGAGCGTATAATTTTGTTGTATGGCCAATTTTGCAAAAGACAAATAGGTATCAATCTGCCCGATCATTTTTGCATTATGCTGAATAGGCTCGATATAAGTATGCATCCAAGAGATTAAAGCTCCAAATAATTGCTGTTCCAGCTCCTTTATTTTTTCTTCGGCTCCGAGGATTTTGGTTTCCAGCTCTTTTAATTCTTCGGTGATATAACGTTCGGCAGCCGTGAGAGTTTGCTTGCGTATCCATTCTTCCGGAACTTTATCCTTATGCGTATTTCTCACTTCGAGATAATATCCGAAAACATTGTTAAATCCGATTTTTAAAGAACTTATTCCGGTGCGCAGCATTTCCCGCTGCACGATTTGTTCCAATATTTCTTTGGCAGAAGTTTTAAGATTTCGCAATTCGTCAAGTTCTTCCGATACACCTTCTCTTATTACATTACCTTTGAGAATATTTGCGGGCACATCTTCATTTATCGTTTGCTCTATTTTTTCCTGCAATAAATCCAAATCATGAATTTGTTCGGTAATTTTTTGAAAGGCTTCATTCTTTTCAAGCATCAAAAAATCTTTCACCGGACGTATGGCTTTTAGGGATCGCATCAATTGAATCACTTCTCTCGGATTCACTTTTCCGGTGGATATTTTGGAGACCAATCGTTCCAAATCGCCAATTTGTTTCAATTCGGCTTCAATATCCGAAATCAAATTTTGAGAGTGTACAAAACCCGAGACGATTTGATGTCTTTCTTTTATTTTATTAATATCTTTTAAAGGAAGAGCCAGCCAACGTTTCAAGGTTCTTCCACCCATTGGGGTAACGGTATGATCAAGGATATCAAGAAGGGTAACTGCATCTTGATGGTAGGAACCGTAAAGCTCCAAATTTCGTATCGTAAAACGGTCCATCCATACAAATTCGTCTTCTTGAATGCGATTAATCCGATTGATATGTTTCAACCGGTCTTGTTTCACATCTGACAAATAATGTAAAATGGCTCCGGCGGCAATCCGTGCATTTTCCAAATCCTCCACTCCAAAACCTTTGAGATTTACCGTTTGAAAATGATTTAACAAAAGTTCGTTGGCATAATCTTCCTGAAAAATCCATTCGTCCATTTTGAAAGTATGGAAATCGGAACCGAATTTTTCTATGAATTTATTTTTATCCGAATAAGAAAAAAGCACTTCACTCGGATTAAAATTTCTCAAAAGTTTATCGATGTATTCATCGTTTCCCTCACTCACAAGAAATTCCCCCGTAGAAACATCCACAAAGGCAATTCCCGTCTTCTTTTTTCCGAAATAAACAGAGGCCAGAAAGTTATTTGATTTTGCATCGAGCACATCGTCATTGAGAGCGACTCCCGGAGTTACGACTTCCGTGACTCCCCGTTTGACAATTTTTTTGGTTAATTTGGGATCTTCCAATTGATCACAAATAGCCACGCGCAATCCGGCACGCACCAATTTGGGGAGGTATGTATTAAGTGAATGATGCGGAAAACCCGCAAGGGCAGTCTCGGATTCACTTCCATTCCCTCTTTTGGTTTGAACAATCCCTAAAATTTTTGAGGCTTTTATGGCATCTTCACCAAAAGTTTCATAAAAATCACCTACTCTAAACAGCAATAAAGCATCGGGATACTTTGCCTTGATGCTATTATATTGCTTCATTAAAGGAGTTACTTTCTTGGCCAATTTGGATATGCTTTTTAAATGGCTAATTTACGAAAAAATACCTGATCTTAACGGCTTATGTATTTTGTATTTTTCTCAGTTTAAAAAACCAAAGTGAGTAAAGAAGTACATATACGGAAATGATTCCTATAATGGCAGGTTTAGGATTGTCAATATCACTGATAGAACCCAAATAGGTCAATACAACAGCATAAGGTAAAGTTCCCAAAAGATAGTAAAAAATAAATTTTATAAAAGGAAGTCGCATCAAACCCGATAAGCAGCAAGTAGCTTCGGGTAACATGGGTAAAGCTCGTGCAATCAAGAGCATTGAAAAACCCAATTTATGAAAAAGCGAATTTACTTCGTCTATTTCAGACTCTTTTTTTATCAATAATCGTAATGCCCGCTTTCCAAAAAATCTACATAAAAGGTAAGCAATCAAACCGGATGTCAACATTCCTCCCAGTGAAGCCAAAAGACCTAATTTAAAACCCAATATATGGCCCGAATAAGTAACGATGAAAATGGTGGGTACAGACAAAAAAACATCTACTGCCAAAAGAGCAAATACTACAATAAATATGGTGAGTTTTGAGGCCGATTGTATTTCGGTAAGATAGTTTTTTACATCTTCCACCGTTAATATTCCCGTGAGATTTACAAAGGCAAAAATCAAAGCAAAAATGCCGATGATAATTAGATAAAGTTTGACCAGTGATTTCAATTTTTTGAAGTTTTATCTTTAATGAAAGACATCAAAATATAAATAAAAATAATCAGAGGAACCGCAATTATTTTTAAGGCGATCAATAAAACTACGGAAATCAAAAGCAGAATGTATTTTTCTTTGTTATAACTCCAAGAAAAATCTTTGAATTTCAAACTGAATAATTTCAAATTCATATTGAGCAAATAGGCCGAAATCAAAGCAATCGCAGACAATACCCACGGATTTGACAAAATATTTTTTATCCATTCAACATCGGTTTGTTGCATAACCAAAGGCAAAGAGGCGATAAAAAGGGCATTGGCGGGGGTAGGCAGCCCGACAAAATCATGTGCTTGCCGTTCATCTGTATTAAAAACAGCCAAACGCCAAGCAGATCCCATTGCCACAGCAAAACTAATGGCAGGTAAAAAAGATTGAAGGGAAGTAAAATCAAAAGATTTATCCAAACCCAAACTGTTTTGAATCATAAAAAACAATACAAAAGTAGGAACCACACCACTGGTGACCATATCCGCCAAAGAATCCAATTGCAAACCCATATCACTAGACACCTGTAATTTGCGAGCTACAAAACCATCGATAAAATCAAAAAAGATTCCCAAAAACAAGAAAAGAAAAGCTTTTTCCCATTCTTGATTAAATACAAAATACAAAGCAACCAACCCGTAGGTTAAGTTCAAAAGAGTAATAAAATTGGGAATGTTTTTTTTCATCAGAGGATTGACTAAAAGATTATTTCCTGCAAATGTAAGTATTTTATTATTTTTGTTGGATATTTAATTTCATTTCATGTCCAAAGTAAAAATCCAAACCGCTCAAAACATTACAATCGAGCAAAATCTAGCCGGTACTTTTGAGCGAATATCGGCTTATATTTTGGACTTGGTTATTTTATACAGTTTTCTTTTCACTCTCATCTATATCTATTCTAAAACCGTTTGGAAAGATATGATGTCGGGTTGGGCTTTTATCATGATCCTGACATTGCCGCATTTTTTATATTTCCCGGTAATACAATATTATAATAACGGACAAAGTTTCGGAAAAAAAATCATGAAATTACGGGTGGTAAAAACAGACAATACCCATCCCCGTCTTTTGGATTTTGTTATTCGTTGGCTTTTTAGAACCATAGAAATAAGTATGATTCCGGGCTTGGCTCTTTTATTGATTTTGATGAACAAAAAGAAACAACGTCTGGGGGACATCGTAGCCGGAACTACGGTTATCTCCGAAAAAAATAAAGTCAAGCTCTCCTATACAATTTTTGAAGAAATCGATGAAGCCTATAAAGCCTTTTTTCCGGAGACTAATCTTTTGAAAGAAGAAGATATACGGCTGATTAAGGAAGTATATACTACTACTCCGCAAAACAAAAAGGGAAAAGTATTATCCAATTTACGAAAGCGTTTAGAAGAAATTCTGCATATAAAAAAACCGGTTGATTGGTCGGATAGTAAGTTTATAGAAACCGTCATTAAAGATTATAATTATTATAGCTTACATAAAAGAAATTAGAAGATGAAATTTGCAGAATTACATGCCAAAATCAACCGTATAAAAAATGCCGAACTTCCCGGGAAAAAAGCGCATAATAAAATGATGGATCTTCAAGTAAGAGCACAAATATTTAAAGACGTAAAACACCGGACTCCTCCCAAAAAATCGGCAGTACTTTGCCTGATATATCCCGATGAAAAAGGACATAGCAAAATCGCTTTCATTCTTCGAAAAAAAAATAACAGCACTCACTCGGGACAAATCGCTTTCCCCGGTGGAAAAAAAGAAGAGACGGATAAAGACAATTATGATACCGCTCTTCGTGAAGCAAAGGAAGAAGTAGGGATTGAACCCGGCAGGGTAAAACTTATTAAAGAATTGAGTCAGGTGTTTATTCCTATCAGCAATTACAGTGTGACCGCTTTTCTTGCTTTTACCTCCTCCAAACCCGATTTCATAAAGCAAGAGGAAGAAGTGGAAGAAATACTGGAATTGAATTTGGAAGATTTCTTAAAACTTCCCGTAATCCAAATTAAAAAAAAGTATTTTGACAGGGAATACACTTTGCATGCTTTTCAATCGGGGCAATGGGTAATATGGGGGGCAACAGCCATGATTTTATCGGAAATCGTTGAAATATTCCGGCAAATAGGCAAAGATTAAAGTTGCTCTTCCGTATTCATTTTCAAGGGGAGAATAATGCCATTTCTTTCAATGAGAAAACGAAGATTTTTTCCGCTTTTGTATAAAAATCTTTTTTCCAAATCATTGAGCTTGTATTTATAAACACTTTCTCCGTTGATTTCCAGAATGACGTCACCCACTGCAAAACCGGCTTTTTCAGCAGGAGAGCCGGGGCGAATATAATGCACCATTATTTTATCAAAAAACTTGTATTCATAAACAAAATCCGACCGGTCAATAAAAATATCATTACTGCCGGAAGACAGTTCACGCGTATCAAAAGTGGTAAACATTTTTTTGACACGTACAGGAATTTTTCCTTGATAAGATAAGTACAGACCACTTTCGTTAAAAGGGAATTTTTTATGGTATTCAAAAAATCTTTTTTTCACATACATCGCTTTGTTTTTGTAATCAAAATAAATTTTGAAACGATGTAGAATTTCTCCACCGATAATTCCGTCAAAAGGATGGCTTTGAATTAATTTTTCATAATAAATCGAATCGGGCAAACCGGTGAATACTTTTTTAAAAGTAATCTTCGAAGGTATTTGTAAAAGGTGAGATTTGACCCGTTCCCCTTTAATATCACCGTTCAATCCCACCCCAAAATAATCTTTGATACGGGATTGTCCCTCGGGAACACGAAAGGAATCATGTTGAAAAAGCCATAAAGGATCACTGTTCCCCGTGTCTATTAACAAATATATATTATGTAAAGAATCTTTTTTGTTAAATTTAATTTTGGCCTTTAAATAAGGTTTATCCCTGTGAATGGATAAAGGAATTTTGGTATAGCGTCTGAGTTTTTTATAATCGAAATGAAGGGGATCATAAAAAATCAATTTCTTTTTTCGATAATCAATATGAACGATAAAATCCTTAATCAATTCTCCTCCTATAAAACCGAAAATAGGGGTACCCATACGTTCTGAAAAAGTAAATTCAGCATTAGTTATGAGATATACTACGGCATCATCAGCTTGTATATCTTTTCCAAGTTTGATTTTATTTTCAATTGTTTTAACCGCTTCAATGTCTTTTTTTTCATTTCCAACCCCGACAAAAAGTTTCTTTTTTAATTTATTGAAATGTAAAGAATCCTTATTGGCTAAATTTAAAAGTATGGTTTGCTTTACACCTGTATCAAATATTAAATTTAAGTCACTTCCATTAATATTTACTTTGACAATAATAAGATTTCCGATTAATTCAAAAGGCACTTCCGAACAAAAAGTATTTCCGGATAAGCCATAATTATTCTGCCCGTGCATTTGCACAGGCAGAATAATTATCAGTACCAATAAGAAAAATTTCTTCATTTTTTGTGCTCTACCTTTTCCGTAAAGTTACCAAATTTTTACACGTTCTTGCGGTTCCATATACATTTTATCTCCTTCTTTAATATCAAAAGCTTGATAAAAAGCATCAATATTTCTTAAAGGTTGAACCGCTCTCACTTGCCCCGGACTGTGCGGATCTGTTTTCACTTGTTTTTTTAAGGCTTCTGGACGTGTTTTTGTTCTCCAAACGGTTGCCCATGACATAAAAAAGCGTTGTTCGGGAGTAAAACCTTGAATTTTTCCGGGTTTTTCATGATCTTTATAATAAAGATTCAAAGCGGTTAGGGCCGCATTCACTCCTCCCAAATCTCCTATATTTTCGCCCGATGTAAATTTACCGTTTACAAAAACTCCGGGAAGGACCTCTATTTTTGAATATTGGTCTGCTAATTTCTCTACCAATTCATTAAAAGATTCGAAATCTTTTTCAGTCCACCAATTTTCAAAGTTTCCTTCGGCATTAAACTTGGCTCCTTGGTCATCAAATCCATGTGAAATTTCATGCCCGATTACTGCTCCCATTCCTCCATAGTTTACCGCTTCATCAGCTTTGTAATCATAAAAAGGAGGCTGTAAAATTGCCGCAGGGAAAACGATTTCGTTATATAAAGGATTGTAATATGCATTGACAATTTGCGGTGCCATTCCCCATTCGGTTTTATCAACCGGCTTATTTAATTTATTCACTTGCCGGTCAAAATTCCATTTGGATACGGCCAAACTATTTGTAAAGAAATTTCCTTCTTCTTCGGGAGATTTGATTTCCATCTTACTGTAATCTTTCCATTTTTCCGGATAGCCTATTTTCACGGTTAGGCTATTTACTTTCTCAATGGCTTTTTTCTTTGTATCCTCACTCATCCAAGGCAAATTTTTGATTCTTTCCACATAAGCTTTTTGCAAATAAGTAACCATTTCCTTGGCTTTTTTCTTTGCCTCAGGAGGACACATTTTATCCACATATACTTTCCCTACGGCTTCGCCTATGCTTCCGTTTACCGTACTCAATGCTCTTTCTTTAATCGGTCTTCGCTCGGGTTGTCCTTCAAGGGTTTTACTGTAAAATTCCCAATTGGCTTGGCTGATATCTTCACTGAGTGTTCCGGCTTTGGTACGCAATAAATTCCATGTAAGCAGGTCTTTAATTTGGTCCAAGTCAGCTTGATTATAAATATCGTTTAATTGATTGAAATAATTTAGGTCCGTGAGAATTACCTTATCCGTATTTATTCCCAAGTCTTGAAAATATTTTCCGGTATCAAAAGAAGGAAGCATTTCAGCTACTTCATCAGGTTTTTTTGGGTTATAACGATTCTCGGGTTTTCTACGTTCTTCTTTGGTTAGTTTTGCTTTGGCCAATTTTGTTTCCAATTCCAAAACATTGTTGGCAAATTTTTGAGCTTCTTCCTCAACTTTTCCAATAAATTTTGCCATACGCGCTAAATGTGCGAGGTATTGCTGACGAATTTTTTGGGCATCTTCACTATCGTTTACATAGTAATCTCTTTCGGGTAAACCGTTTCCGGCCGCATAGAGATACAAGGCATTATTATTACTGTCTTTCATATCCGAATTCACATAGAAACCGAAAAAATTTGAAGCCAAATAAGGCTCGGTTTCAATCATATAATCCGTAACTTCTTTTTTGTTTTGTATTTTATTCACCCTGTTCAAATAAGGTTTCAAAGGCTCGATTCCTTGTTTATTACGTGTAGCGGTATCCAAAATACTTTGGTAATAAGAAAGAGCTTTCCATTGGTCCGTACCTTTTTTATAGGTTTTGGAAGCAATGGCTTCATCCAATACTTTTATGGTATTGATATCTGTCTTTTTTCGTAATTCATTAAAACTTCCCCATCGTGAACGATCGGCAGGAATTTCGGTTTTCTTCATCCATTCTCCGTTTACATAAGAATAGAAATCATCTTGTGGTCTGACACTTTTATCCATAAATTCAAGATTTATACCGTGTTGAGTTTGTTCTTTTTGTTGAGACTTTTCTTCTTTATCACCTGAACAAGAAAACAGAAAAAGAGCACCCATTCCTATTATTGCAAATTTGGTTTTCATACTGATTTTTATTTTGTGTTTCCCTACAAATTTACTATATAAATGCATGCCAGATTGTTAAAACAATGTTATAAAAAAACGGGAGCTCAAAAGACCTCCCGTTTTTCATTTTATTACCCTTTATTTTATTGTCTTTTTTTATGAATCCAAGCATTCGGTTCAATATCATAAACAGAGTTCATTTTTTCAAGTGCATCTTCAAGCGTATTTCCTCCGTCTACCGCTACCATATAAAGACCCTTTTTGTTCTTACCCGTAATTTGTGCCTGATATCCTTGATCAATCAAAGAACGAACTTTGTTTTCTGCATTCTTTTTATATAAAAAACCTCCTACAATAATTTGATATTTATATTCAGACAGATCTTTTGTTTCGGCAGTTTCAGTTTCAGTTTTATTTTCAGTCTGAAGAGTCTCTTCGTTAATTTGTTCAGCCGAATCCGTAGGCAATGAAGAAGTATCCGTTACTTTTACGGCAGGCATTTCTTTTTCCACTACAAAAGTAGCCTTCTGGAACTGACCGGTATCTTGTGAATGCTTATAAAAATATAAACCGCTTCCAAGCAAAGCCAAACCTACTATAAAAACAGCAGCGTATTTCAAGTAACCGCCATGGCTATTTCCTTGATTTTGATTAATCAATTCTTCAAATTTTTGATCGGGATTTTTTTGTTCTTGATCCATATGTTTTATTTGTGGAGATTTAGTCTTAATAAAAGAAGTCAAGCCATAAGCATCAGGCAAGAAGTTTTTTGTGAGCAAAGCCTGAAAGATTAACTTATCATTTACTTGGGTAAAAATACCTATATTTTCCAGTATCAAGCGTTTATGAGCATGTAATTGACGGTTCCATTTCTCTACTTCATTTTTAATATTTTCCAACGCCTGTTCATGAGAAATATTTAGGATTTTTGCAACATGATTGACCAATAAGCCGTCACTTTCCTTCAACGCCGAATTAAAGGAAAGATCCTTATAGGGCGGCGAGAAAAGGTGAGTTTGCTCATTATATCGCGCCGGCTTTTTGCGGCCGATAATCGCACCGAAGCCCGGGATAATTATCAAATCATACCGGTATAACAGATGTTGAACAATGTCTTGAAGACGGAATGTTTTTTCTCTTTTCATAGATAAAAACAAAGCTACGATTTTTTTTGCAAAATCCCATTGAATTATTCGTAATTTTTCATCTCCTCATCAAAGAATTCATAAGCTTTTTTTACAGCTTCTTCGATAGCATCTGCATTTTCCTCAGCTTCTTGTTGTGAAAAGCTGTCTAACCATTCGATTTCGTCTGTTGCAACATTCAAAATAAAACGGGGAAAATCGGTATGAATAACAAAAACATCTTCTTCCAATGAAGAATTGTCTGCAATTAAATAGGGGGGAATTTTCATGTTCTTTTTTATACAAAGATAAAAATTCCCGGACAACTTGTAAAGAGTCTTGGAAATAGTTTCAAATGTTAAAATAGACCCCATAAGAATAAAAATTACTACTTTTGAAAATAGAAAAGATTGAAAGGGACTATGAATATATTTAAAAAGTTGTTTAAGAGAGATATTTTCGGCAATCTGATTTTTTTAAAAAAAATTCTGTTGTTTATCTTCGGTTTGATTTCAAAAAGAAGATACAAAGGCTTTAACGAGCTCAAAATAGAAGGCATGGAAATTTTGCGTAATCTTCCTGACAATCAAGTATTGTTTGTCTCGAACCATCAAACCTATTTTGCAGATGCGGCGGCAATGTATCATGTGTTTTTTGCTGCTTTGAACGGACAAAATGATATCAACGGCTTCAAGTATTTATTTCATCCCAAAACCAATGTATATTATGTAGCGGCCAAAGAAACCATGACTTCGGGAATTTTACCGAAGATTTTTTCTTATATCGGCGCCATTCCGATTGAACGTACCTGGCGCGCCAAAGGAAAAGAAGTAAAAAGACCTGTAAAATTTGAAGATATTGCCAATATCAGTAAAGCGATACAAGACGGTTGGGTGATTACTTTTCCGCAAGGAACAACCACTCCGTTTAAACCGATACGAAGAGGAACGGCACACATCATCAAGAAAAATAAACCGGTAGTAATTCCCATTGTGATAGACGGATTTAGGCGTTCTTTTGACAAAAAAGGTCTTCAAATAAAAAAGAGAGGAATATTACAATCTTTTACCATTAAGCCCCCATTAATCATTGATTATGAAAATGATACAATAGACGAAATTGTGGAAAATATCGCTTATGCCATTGAGCAACATCCGGATATGTTAAAAGTAGTCAGCGTGGATGAAATCAAAAAAGATGAAGAAAATCATAAAAAGCGAAATTTTTGGACGGGAAAAAATTATTGATTTTCAAGGGATAAAAAAATAATGCGTATTTCGTTTATTTAAAAAAAGATTTTATATATTTGCAGAAAATTTTTTGAAACTAACATATTTAAGAAAATAGATTAAGATGAAAAGGACCTATCAACCCTCCAAGAGAAAAAGAAGAAACAAACACGGATTCCGTGAGCGTATGGAAACACGTGAAGGAAGAAAAGTCTTGGCCAGAAGAAGAGCTAAAGGAAGAAAAAGATTAAGTGTATCTTCAGAACCCAGACACAAGAAATAAGTTCTTGCATTATAATAAGCTTTTTTAGCCTGTACAAATTGTGCAGGCTTTTTATTTTTAACAGAAAGCTATAAACCGGAATTCTACCAAAAATAAAATCTTAATAATTTGCCGGTTACCAATAAAATGTTTATTTTTGCAGCCAATTTAAATTAAAACATAAAATAGTTATGAACCATTATGAAACTGTTTTCATTTTAACTCCCGTTTTATCTGATGATCAGGTAAAGGAAGCAGTAAAGAAATTTCGCGATTTGATTACTGCCAAAGGAGGTGAAGTGATTTGGGAAGAAGATTGGGGGCTTAAAAAATTAGCCTACCCGATCCAACACAAGAAAACCGGATTCTATCATTTGATTGAGTTCAAATTAGACCCGGAAGCCGTTAAAGATTTGGACCTTGCATTCAGAAGGGACGAAAGAGTTATCCGTCACTTGATAGTGAAATTGGATAAATATGCCGCCGAATGGGCTGAAAAAAGAAGAGAAAAAATCAAAGAATCTAAAAAATCCTAAATAAAATGGCATCAATAGATCAAGCTAGCGGAAAACAATCCGATATCAGATATTTGACCCAATTGGAAATTGAGGTTAAACCCAATCAGAAGAAATATTGCCGGTTTAAAAAATACGGTATCAAATACATCGATTACAAAGATCCCGATTTCTTAATGAAATTTGTCAACGAACAAGGGAAAATTCTTCCTAGAAGAATTACAGGAACTTCTTTAAAATACCAAAGAAGATTAGCCAAAGCCATTAAGAGAGCACGTCATTTGGCACTTATGCCTTATGTAGGAGATATGTTAAAATAAAAAAACGGAAACGATGGAAATTATATTATTAAAAGACGTTGAAAATCTAGGATTTGCAGACGATATCGTTACTGTTAAAAACGGTTACGGAAGAAATTATCTTATCCCTCAAGGATACGCCATATTAGCTACTCCTTCGGCCAAAAAAGTATTGGCTGAAAAAATCAAACAAAGAGCTTTTAAAGAAAAGCATATCATAGAGGAAGCACAAAAATTGGCTGAACAACTCAAAGCATTACAAATTAAAATACCTGCGAAAGTAGGTGCCGGAGACAAATTATTCGGTTCGATTAACAATCAAAATCTGGCTGAATTTTTAGCCGGTAAAGGTTTTGAGATTGATAAAAAATATATCAATGTTATCGGTGGTAATGTAAAACGCATAGGAAAATATAATGCCAAAGTACGTTTACACAGAGATGTTATCGTAGATTTGGAATTTGAAGTAACACCTATTCGCGATGAAAAAGCCATTGCCGAGGCTAAAGCAAAAGCCGCTGCCGAAGCAAAAAGAGCCGAAGCCGCTGCCAAAGCTGCCGAAGCAAGCGAAGAAACCACGGAAGAAGTAAAAACCGAAGAATAAAAACACTTTGTTTTAAACTCTATAAAGCCTGCTTTTTGCAGGCTTTTTTTGTATTAATACATATGTATAGTTACTCCCATATAAAAAATCTATAATATGTCAAAAAAAAATCGATAAAAAGTTACAAAAATCAATTTATCAAAGCTATATTTTTTTACTTTTGCTAGACATCGAAAAAATAAATTATTTCATGAGCACAGAAGCTTTTCATAAAGAAACAAAAAACCTGGACCATGCCGTGATTCGCTTTGTAGGCGATTCGGGTGATGGAATGCAATTAACAGGTACGCAATTTTCAACTTCCGCCGCACTACTTGGTAATGATGTAGCTACTTTTCCGAATTATCCATCGGAAATCAGAGCTCCCCAAGGGAGTTTATATGGAGTATCCGGATTTCAAGTAAATATCGGAGCTACGGAAATCAGTACACCGGGGGATGACTTAGACATATTGGTGGCAATGAATCCCGCCGGACTGAAAACCAATATCAAAGACCTTAAACCCGGACATATGGTAATCGTTGATGAAGACGCTTTTACCCGTTCCAATTTGCAAAAAGCAAAATACGAATCAAACCCCCTTACAGACGGATCTCTATCAGAATACAATGTGATACCGGTCCCAATGACTTCCCTTACTCGTGAGGCATTAAAAGACACAGGACTTGATAGCAAAAGCATTACACGAAGTAAAAATATGTTTGCCTTGGGAATGCTTTACTGGTTGTTCAGCAAAGATCCCAAACACACCATTGAATTTCTCCAAAAGAAATTTAAAAATAAACCACAAGTGGTTGAGGCAAACATCAAAGCGCTTAAAGCAGGATACCATTTTGCCGACACACTTGAATTGATGCCTACCCACTATATTGTCGATCCTGCTAAAAAAGAAAAAGGTACTTACCGTATTATTATGGGGAATCAAGCAACAGCCTGGGGATTTATGGCTGCCGCCAAAAAAGCCAGCTTGGAATTATTCCTCGGTTCATACCCTATTACACCGGCAACCGATATTTTACATGAATTATCAAAATGGAGACATCTGGATGTGACCGCTTTCCAAGCCGAGGATGAAATTGCAGGAATCAGTTCTGCCATTGGCGCCTCTTTTGCCGGAAAATTGGCCATTACAACCACATCCGGACCCGGTTTGGCTTTAAAAAGTGAAGCTTTGGGATTGGCGGTAATGTTAGAAATTCCTCTTGTGGTAGTAGATGTACAACGTGGAGGGCCTTCCACCGGGATGCCTACCAAAACGGAGCAATCCGACTTGATGCAAGCCTTATATGGACGTAACGGAGAAAGTCCGCTTATCGTTATCGCAGCCAAATCTCCTGCTGATAGTTATGACAAGGCTTTTGAAGCTGCAAAATTGACTTTGGAACATATGACACCGGTTGTTTTATTAACAGACGGATATATAGGAAATGGATCAGAACCTTGGAAAATCAAAACCTTGGACGAAATGCCCGAAATTTCACATTACCAGGTTACCGAATATCAAGAAGATTTTCATCCTTATAAGCGTGACCCGAAAACTCTTGCACGTCCTTGGGCTATTCCAGGAACACCCGGATTAGAACATGTAATCGGGGGATTGGAAAAAGACAAAATTGAAGGAACTGTCTCTCAAGATCCTTTAAACCATGAGGAAATGGTAAAATTGAGAGCTGAAAAAGTACGTAAAGTAAAAGATTTCATTCCTCCTTTAGAAACAGAATTTGATCAAGAAGGCGACTTATTGGTTGTTGGATGGGGAGGAACCTACGGAAGCTTGAAAACCGCCGTAAAAAAATACAAGGAAGAAAACCCCGATAAAAAAGTGGGATTGGCTCATTTCTCTTATATCAATCCGCTTCCTCACGGAGTCGCCGATACTTTTTCCAAGTTCAAAAATATTTTAGTGGCAGAACTTAATATGGGGCAATTTGCCGATTTCCTTCGCATGAATTATCCCCAATTCCAGTATACTAAATACAATAAAGTACAAGGTTTACCTCTTGGTTCACCGGAGCTTATCAAAAAATTTAATGAAATTTTAAAATCCGAATAATTATGACTACCGAAATTAAATATACATTCAAAGATTTTGCCAGTGACCAGGACGTGAGATGGTGTCCGGGTTGTGATGACTACGTAATTTTGCGCTCCATCCAAAAGGCATTACCCGAAATCGGTAAGAAAAAAGAAGACATTGTATTTATCTCAGGAATCGGCTGTTCATCGCGTTTCCCCTATTATATGGATAACTATGGAATCCACGGTATTCATGGTCGTGCAGCGGCTATTGCCACCGGAACCAAATTGGCCAATCCCCATTTGAGTGTTTGGGTAGCCTCGGGGGACGGAGATTCTATGGCTATTGGTGGAAACCATTTTATCCATACTTTACGCCGGAATATTGACATGAATTATATCCTATTTAATAATGAAATTTACGGTTTAACAAAAGGCCAATTTTCACCTACTTCATTATTGGGACAAAAAACCAAGTCTTCTCCTTATGGAAATACACAAGCTCCCTTTAATCCGGGAGAACTTGCCATTGGAGCACAAGCCAAATTTTTTGCTCGTGTAGCCGGAAACGATGCCAAATTACAAACCAAAATCTATATCGAAGCCGAGAAACACAAAGGGACTTCACTTGTTGAAGTACTGCAAAATTGTGTAATTTTTAATGATGGTGCATATAAAGATATTACTGATAAAAGCGTGAAAGATGATGTACAGCTCGTTGTAGAGCACGGCAAGCCTATGATCTTTGGAAAAAACAAAGACAAAGGCTTGGTGTTGGACGAAATGAAACTAAAAGTAGTAAAAATCGGAGAAAATGGCATTACCGAGGATGATATCCTTGTACATGATGCCAAAGAACCGGATGCAACCCTTCATCTTGCCTTGGTTAACCTTAAAGAGCCTGTTGTAATGGGAGTCATTCGTGCCGTTGAAGACGAAACTTTGATTGAAAGAGAAAATAAGGTAACCGAATTGGCCAAGAAGACCAATCCGATTCAATCCTTTGAAGAGTTATTATTCTCCGGACAAACCTATGAAGTCGAAGAATAAGAGAATTGTTATACAACAAAAAAAGCGGCTGATCAGCCGCTTTTTTTGTTATAAATGTTGTTTCATCAAAAATTAAAATTTTATAAGAAACATTAGTATATAAATTTAAAATTTAAACTATTAAAAACTTCTTTAAAATACGCTTTAATTAAGCTTGTGGCGGTGTAAAACTACGTTGTCTTGCCTCACGGTCAAGCATAAATAATCCACTCCCTTTTCCTTCTACTAATTTTAATTGAGCTAAAATTTCCTCCACACTTGCTTCCTCTTCAACTTGTTCATCTACAAACCATTGTAAAAAGTTTACGGTAGCATGGTCTTTTTCTTCAATGGCTAAATTTACCAAATCGTTGATTCTCTTAGTCACCTCTTGTTCATGTTCCAAAGTTGCTTCAAAAACATCAATAATATCTTTCCATTTGTGTGGAGGTTTATCAATGGCTTTTAACTTTACCTCACCTCCTCTTTCCAAGACATAATCATAAAATTTCATCGCGTGAAATTGCTCTTCTTCAAATTGTACTCGCATCCAATTTGAAAAGCCGAGTAAATTCATTCCGTTTAAGAACGAGGCCATAGATAAGTACAAATAAGCCGAATAAAATTCGGCATTAATCTGTTCATTTAGTGCTTTTTCAATTTTTTTAGAGATCATTTTTATTAAGTTTTGGTATGTAAATATAATTAAAAAACCCAATAAAAACATCCGGTTTAACAGCTCATCCTAATAAATTAACACTTCGGAAAATAAAATTTTAAAATTTGGACTTTACGGGCGAATTTTGGGGTAAATTAATATTTAAATATATAACTATGAAAACAAAAAAAATTATTAACACTTCATTATTAATTATCTTATTAAGTATAATTATAAGTTTTATCTTTCATTCCGGAAACTCAATCACCGGTTTTATAATTACGCTTGGCTACACCACAGTATTTACTTTGGTTAATATGACCTATTTTCATTTGATCGGAAATAAAAACAGTTGGGAAAAACATCCGAAAAAAACAATGACCCTTTCATTATTAGGCTTGATCCCTTTAAATATAGTTACCTTTTTTGTGCTTAATTATATTACCTCTGTTTTTATTTTCCATCAAAGCTGGACTGAATTTATTCATTCCCAAAATCTCATCACCTATTTTATCGTAGTATTGATTTCTTGTGTAATTGCATTATTTATTATAAATTTATATTTAATCAATAGATTATCAAAACAATCCCATGAATAGGAAATTGGATTTTATTAAAAAACTCATCACCGTAAGCTTAGTGGTTACGGTGATTGTTGTTTTTGTTTTCGGAGGAGAAATAAATTTACAAAACATTTTTATAAAATTCATTTATTCTCTTGTTTTTGCTGCTCTTAATATGCTTTACTTTATCAAAATGGATAAATGGATCGGCTGGAAAAATAACCCCCGTAAAACCCTGTGGATTAGTCTTGCTGGATTGATTCCTCTCAACATAGTTATTTTTTACATTCTAAATTTTCTTACATCCTATTTTGTGGCACACCAAAGTTGGGAAGAAGCCATTAAACCGGGTTCTTATTTCTCTTACATTTTTGTAATCGTTTTTTCTTTAAATATTGCTTTGTTTATTCTTATGCTGGTCTTCTTTAAAATGGTTACCGATGAAAAATTGAAAAATGAAAAACTAAAAACCGAAACCGAAAAAAGCAAATTCGATAGTTTAAAAGCCCAACTAAATCCGCATTTTCTATTTAACAATCTCAATGTATTGACTGCTTTGATCCATGAGAGTCCGGAAAAAGCAGAGCAGTTTACAATCGAATTATCGGATATATATCGTTATGTTTTAACCACAGAAGAAAAAGAACTTATTTCACTTGAAGAAGAATTGAATTTTGCTCATAAGTATCTCAATCTTTTAAAAATACGATTTGAAAATAAAATTGAATTCAAATTCCCTAAAAAAATTCCTCCAAATAAAAAAATCCCTCCTCTTTCCCTTCAATTACTATTGGAAAACGCTTTGAAACACAATATTTTTTCAGAAGACAGTCCGCTTTCCCTTCATATACATATAGAAAATGATTATTTAATTATACGGAATAATTTGAGAAAAAGACAAAGTACCTCCTCTTCACAAAAAGGATTGAATAATTTGATGGAGCGCTATCGGCTGTTAACAAAAAGGCCTGTTCTTATCTCTGAAAAAGATGAACTTTTTACCGTTAAAATTCCCCTCTTATGATTTATGCGATTATTGTTGAAGATGAAACCCCTACTGCACGACGTTTGCAAAGAATGTTGGAAAAAGAAAACGTGCAAATACTGGACACCATACACAGTGTCAAAGAAGGAAAAGAATGGTTTAAAAAAAACAACCCGCCCGACCTTATTTTTATGGATATCCATTTATCGGACGGTTTGGGATTTGAAATAATTAATGAGTCGATTCATGACATTCCCATTATTTTCACCACCGCTTTTGACCGTTATGCTCTACAAGCTTTCAAGCAAAATAGTATCGATTACCTTCTAAAACCTGTAAAACAAGAAGATTTACACCAAGCTTTATCTAAATTCAAACAAAGAGTCGGCAAAATTAATTGGAAAAATCTGATTCAAACTTATAAACAACTTCAAGACCAAACCCAATCTTACAAAGAGCGTTTCTTGGTTAAAAGAGGAAATTATATTCATTTGATTCCTATTAATGAAATCTCCTGTTTTTATAGCGAAGATAAAATGACTCATCTGATTACCCGCAATAGACAAAATTATTATCTTGACGAAAGCTTGGAAAAAATTCAAAATCTTTTAAATCCTGCCCTTTTTTTCAGGATAAATCGGAAATATATTATCGCTTTGGATGACATCAAAGAAATGCTTAAATTTTCCAATAGCCGTTTAAAAATCCGAATGAAAAGCTGTCCTGAGAATGAAATGATTGTTGCCCGGGAACGCGTAAAAGATTTTTTAAAAATATTAAATAAATAAACTTTTTATTTTTGTAGAAAAAAAATATGTGTATACATTATAAATTAAAAATAACCGGAAAAGTACAAGGAGTATGGTGTCGTAAATATATTTTTGACAAAGCTTCCGAATGGAAAATCAATGGATATGTAAAAAATAATGAGGACGGAAGTGTTTTGACGGAAATTGAAACAAATGATCCGAAAAAAGCCCAGGCTTTTATTGAATGGTTATATGAATGTTCGCCCCTATCCAAAGTGGAAAAAGTAGAAGTTATTGAAGAAAAAGAGTGCTCCGGTTTTAAGGATTTTCAAATTATTCGATAAAAAAGGAGGCAAAAGCCTCCTTTTTTAATCTATTCTATCTTCGTATTCCTGTTGATATTTAGGGTCCAGTTCAAAGTCTTCCATAAACTTTGTGGTGTAATTACCGGCCAAAAACTCCGGATCATCCATCAGCTGACGATGAAAAGGAATGGTGGTTTTTACTCCTTCAATAACAAACTCATCCAAAGCTCTTTTCATTTTTGCAATGGCTTCTTCCCGGGTTTGAGCCGTGGTAATAAGTTTGGCAATCATCGAGTCATAATAAGGAGGGATTACATATCCTTGATAGGCATGTGTATCCAATCGTACTCCATGTCCTCCGGGAGCATGGAAGGTCTTTATTATCCCCGGTGAGGGTCTGAAATCACTATACGGATCCTCGGCATTGATTCGACATTCAATGGAATGAAGTTTAGGATAATAATTTATTCCTTTAATGGGTACACCTGCTGCTACTTTAATTTGCTCGCGAATCAAATCATAATCGATAACTTGCTCGGTAATGGGATGCTCTACCTGAATACGGGTATTCATTTCCATAAAATAAAAATTCCTGTGTTTATCCACAAGAAATTCTATTGTCCCCACTCCTTCATATTTAATACTTTCGGCTGCTTTAACAGCTGCTTCACCCATTTTATCCCGTAGTTCAGGAGTCATAAAGGGCGAAGGAGTTTCTTCAATCAGTTTTTGATGGCGACGTTGAATAGAGCAGTCACGTTCTGAAAGATGAGCGGCCTTTCCGTATTGATCTCCTATTATTTGAATCTCAATATGTCTGGGTTCTTCAATGAGTTTTTCAAGGTACATACCGTCATTTCCAAAAGCGGCTTTTGACTCTTGTCGTGCATCTTCCCAAGCTTTTTGTAAATCTTCGGGTTTCCAAACGGCACGCATTCCTTTCCCACCTCCTCCGGCAGTAGCTTTAAGCATAACGGGATATCCGATTTTTTCAGCCACTTTTTTGGCTTCTTCAAAATCTTTCAATAAACCTTCCGAGCCGGGTACTGTGGGTACTCCTGCTTTGATCATTGTAGCTTTGGCAGTAGCCTTATCTCCCATTTGGTTAATCATCTCGGGTGTAGGCCCTATAAATTTAATGTTATGATCTCCGCAAAGTTTGGCAAACTTGGCATTTTCGGCCAAAAATCCGTATCCGGGATGTATCGCATCTGCATTGGTAATTTCGGCTGCTGCTATAATGGAAGGAATATTCAGATAAGATTCATTTCCGGGAGGCGGCCCTATTTTTACCGCTTCATCGGCAAACCGCACATGCAAACTATCTTCATCGGCAGAGGAGTAAACCGCTACTGTTTTAATCCCCATTTCCTTGCATGTTCTTATAATTCGAAGTGCTATTTCACCCCGATTGGCAATTAATATTTTTTTAAACATAGTTGTACTTTTTTGGTTATACCGGCTCTACTAAAAACAAGGGTTGATCAAACTCTACGGGAGTAGCGTCATCTACCAATATTTTTACGATTTTTCCGGATACTTCCGACTCGATTTCATTAAACAACTTCATGGCTTCTATGATACAAACCACATCACCTTCTTTGATAGTATCTCCCACTTCTACGAAAGGGGGTTTATCGGGAGCAGGACGTCTATAAAAAGTACCGATAATAGGGGCCTTAATGGTTACGTATTTGGATTCATCTATTTCATTGCCGCCGGTAGTCTCGGTTTGCGCCGGAGCAGCTGCGGGTACGGGAGCAGCTACCGGGGCGGCAGCAGCTTGTACGGAAACCGCTTGTATTTCGGCTGGAACAGCTGTTACGTACTCAGGCTTGTTTTTTATTGTGATTTTGAAATCGTTATCCTCGATTTTGACTTCACTTACGCCGGACTTGGCAACAAATTTTATTAAATTTTGAATTTCTTTAATGTCCATAATCTCGTATTTATTTTGGTTTAATGTGTTTTCAATTGTCTTGCAAAGTATAAAAAAAGTTTCAAAAAACAAGTTATCTATATCTTTTTTAACACAAAAATCCCGTTTTTCGACTCGAAAAACGGGATTTTCAATTATTTTTTACAGACTACGCTTCTTCTTGTTCGCTGTCTATCAATACTTTTCCTCTATAATATAATTTGCCTTCATGCCAATGCGCTCTGTGATACAAATGCGGTTGTCCGGTTGTAGGATCAATGGCGATTTGAGGCATATCGATCTTGTAGTGAGTTCTTCTTTTTCTTCCTCTGGTTTTTGACTGTTTTCTCTTAGGATGTGCCATTTTTATTTCTTTTTATCTGTTAATAATTTTTTTAATGCTTCCCATCTCGGGTCTATCTCTTCGTTATTTTCTTCAATTCTTTCGTTTTCATCATCATTGATGATATACTCACGATTTTTTGTTTTTATTTTGCCGGATAAAATATCCGGGTGAACTTTTTTCAAAGGAATATTTAATACAATATTCTCATAAATCTGTTGTGCTACATTATATGTATGCTCTCCATAAGGGATAATGATCAAATCTTCTCGCTCATCATTATATTCATTCCCGAATTTAACAATAAAATCAAAATCTCCTTCAATTTGCTGATCATACATCTCATTACTGACATCACAAGGAACATTTACCGTGCCTTTTGTTTTTACACTAAATTCAAGCATGGTATCACTCTTATTCATATCCACCTCCACATCGACCTTACAATCATCCACTTCATTATAAGGAAAACGATCTAAAAAACTTTTATCAATTTCATATGTAAATTGATGCTTACCGTTTTTTAAACCCGTAAATTTTATGTCATACGGCCTTAATTCTTTCATCTTCATTATTTTCAGCCTGCAAATTTAGTTTTTTTTTATTACAAAATAAAATAATTTGGAGAAATTATTTTTTAGATTGTGATTGTAAAACATTTTCAGTCAACTCCTTGTATTCCTTTCGTTTACGAAATATATCAATCGCTTTATAAATCGCTTCACGAAATGAGTCCGGATTAGCCTGATTCTTTCCGGCGATATCATAAGCGGTTCCATGATCCGGAGAAGTACGAATTTTTTCCAACCCGGCTGTAAAATTCACTCCTTTACCGAAACTGAGGGTTTTAAAGGGTATTAATCCTTGATCGTGATACATTGCTAAAACGGCATCGAATTTCTTATAATTATCCGAACCGAAAAAACTATCGGCAGGATAAGGCCCGAAAGCCAAGTGATCGTCTTCTCTTAAACTTTCTATAGCCGGAAGAATGGTTTCTATCTCTTCTTTTCCTATGATTCCTCCATCGCCACAATGCGGATTCAAACCCAAAAGAGCAATCTTGGGTTTTTCAATACCAAAATCTCTTTTCAAGCTTTCTTCCATAGTTAAAAACTTGTCCTTTATTTTTTCTTCGGTAATTTGTCCTGCAACATACTTTAAAGGGACATGATCGGTTACCAGTCCCACCTTCAAATCATCGGTTATCATAAACATCAAAGCGTTTCCTTCGAGTTCTTGTGCCAAATAATCGGTATGCCCGGGAAAATCAAATTCATCCGACTGAATGCTTTTTTTATCGAAGGGAGCGGTCACAAGCACATCAATTTCACCTTTTTTCAAAGCTTCGACTGCTTTTTTAAAAGAGTCTACCGCATATCTCCCTATTTCCGATTCGGGTTTGCCAATATGAATAGGCACCGGTTCTTTCCAGAGGTTTAACACATTCAATTTATTGGGAAAGGCTTGAGAAATATTCATAATGCCGTGTACGGGCATGTCTAGTTTTAATAATTTTTTATGGTAAGACATCGCTTTTGTGGAAGCAAAAACAATAGGCGTACATAACTCAAACATTCCTGGATGCATAAAGGTTTTGAGTATTATTTCAGGTCCGATTCCATTGAGATCTCCTATGCTTATTCCAACTTTGATTTTGTTTTGCTTGTTCTTCATATTGAACAGTTTATTTATAAGAATATACAAAGGTATAAAAAAATAAACTGACGTTCAGTTGACAAAAAAAGGTCCTCTGTATTGCGTATTATAAAAATGAGATCACCGAGAATCAACGATAAAATTTCCGTAAAAAAAGCTCGAATATACTTTCTATAAAAAAATTTGGAGATATAAAAAAACCTCTTATCTTTGCAACCATACAGTTTAACCGTTTGGTTAAATCGTTTAGTTAAAAAAATATAAAATGAAAAATTACGAAACCGAAGACAAAATATTGGATGCCGCTACTGAAATATTCCAGGCAAAGGGATTAGATGGCGCCAGAATGCAAGAGATTGCACAAAAAGCTTCTATAAATAAAGCCATGCTTCATTATTATTACAGAGGCAAAGAAAAATTATTTCAAGCGGTATTTAAAAGAACTATACAGATGATTATCCCAAAAATGGTACAGATTATCAGTTCGGACAAACCTTTGTTTGATAAAATACGTCAATTTACGGATCAATATGTGTCCTTTATTTTGGAACATCCTTACATTCCTCTTTTTGTGATTAATGAGTTGGAAAAACATCCTGATATTATCCACTCCATTATTCAAACGAATATAAACAACGGAGTAAGGGAAAAACTAAATAAACAAATCAATGAAATGATTCAAAAAGGAGAAATCAAACCCATTAATCCGGAGCAACTTTTTCTCAACGTGCTTTCTATGAGTATTTTTCCAATAATGGCACAAACTTCTTTACGGACTATTTTACAAAAAGACAAAAACGAATACCGTCAATTACTGGAAGAACGAAAAACTTTTATTGCCGATTTTATTATTTCGGCCATCAAAAAATAAACTATATAAAACTACTATATCATGAAAGGAAAATATAATATTGCAATCGGACTGATTATCATGGGACTGTTTATGGCCTATGGTTTTTTATTGATTTATCTCAGGGATTTTGCTCCCGACAAAGCCGAATGGATCGCTCATTATGCCGATGGAAAGCATTTTGAAATGCGTTTGGCACATGTGCATGGAAATTTATTTGCTTTTTTAAATATTGTAATCGGGTTTTTATTAATCAGTTTTAAAAATCAATTGGATTATGAGAAAGCAGTATCTTGGTTGGCAATCATCGGGATACTAATGCCTTTGGGGATCCTTGCAGAAGTCTATTTGGGAGCTCCTCCGATTTTTGTTTTATTGGGAGCCATTTCTATGATTGCTTCGGTATTTTTATTAGGCATCGCCTTTTTTAAACTAAAAAATCCGGAATAATGAAGACCCCTCTAAGAATTTTAGTGGCCCTGGGCATAGGCTTATTCGGACTACTTACCATTTACTTAAGTGGCTCAGTGATTTTCGACTTGTTTGATATGAGAGCTAAACAAGGGAATTATGTGCTCTTTGTAATTTGGGCTAATTTTATTTGCGGATTCCTCTATCTCGCAGGAAGTTATGCCCTACTTAAAAAAGAAAAAAAAGCGATAAAACTGTTTCGCTTTGCACTGGCAATCCTGTTTATCACTTTTCTCGCTTTTACCATTTATGTTTATATGGGAGGTGTTCATAAAACGGATACGTTTAAAGCCCTAAGTGTCCGCACGGGACTCACGTTGATTGCCTATTTTACATCGGTTTATACATTAAATAAAAAATAAGAAGTATGAAAAAGTTATATACAACAAGCCTTTTGTTACTACTCTCAATATGGATTACACCCGTTTTTTCTCAGCAAATACTGAGTTTGGACGAATGTGTGAATCAAGCTATCCATAACAGCAGACAAATCAAAATCGCCGAAAATGAAGTATTGAAAAGCGAATACAAAAGAAAAGAAATAGCAGCCAATTTCTGGCCTAAAATTAATGGGAATTTTGATTACAAATACTATTTTGATTTACCCACTCAATTAATGCCGGCCAAAGCCTTCAATCCCATGGCTCCCGACTGGGAATTTAAACCGGCGCAATTTGGCGTTCCACATAATATCAATGCCAATGTACAAGTGGGAATGCCTTTGTATAATGCAGAATTATTCAGCGGATTGAAAATAAGCAAAATCGCTGAAGAAATGCAGAAACTCAATTACAAAAAAAGCAAAGAAGATACATATGTATTAATATCCAATTTGTATTATAATGCACAACTGATCAAAAACCAAATGGTTTTTACTTCTAAAAACAAAGAAAATTTACAAAAAGTTCTTAAGGATTTAGAGCTTTTTTATCAACAAAAACTGGCCACAAAAAATGATGTGGATAAGGTGCGTTTACAAGTAAATAAGTTGGATATAAATTTGAAATTATTACAAAATAAATACAATGAAATAATAAATGCGCTAAAACTGAATATGGGAACCAATAAAGATTTTGACGTTTCTCCAGATATTATCACACCGCAATTAAAAAAATATAATTTGTTACCTTCCACGGAAGAACTTCTTTTGACCAAAAAATACGAGTTGGCCAACACCGAAGTGAAGAAACTAAAAAAAGGTCGTTTGCCATCCTTATCCTTATTTGGAAGTTACGGAACAATCGGGTATGGTTATGATGAAAAACCTCACGATTTTCTTGATTTCTATGACGTATCTTTGGTAGGATTAAAAATAGAAATCCCTCTTTTTGATTTTAGTAGAAGTAAAAAAATCAAACAAAAAAAATTGGATGCCGAAAATGCTAAGCTACAATTGGAATTGGTAGTAGATAAAAATACTACGGATATCAAAAATGCCGAAGAAAGGCTTAAATTGAATTTGAAAGTAGCTGAAAATCAGAAGGAACAATTGAAATTGGCACAATCTGTCTATGAAAAAACCCTCTTGCAATATAAACAAGAAGTGGCTTCACTCAATGATGTGATTACTGCCGAAAATGAAGTAATAAAAGCACAGCAAGACTATTTGTCCAGTGTAATAGAATATCTTAAAACAGAACTCGAATTAAAAAAATTAACAGGGAATCTTATTCCGGAAAATTAAATAATCTTAAAAATCGAAAAAAATGAAAAAAATAATAAGTTTAGTTATTATCATCGGATTGATTGTTATTATTGTATTGAAACTCAGAGTCAATAAAGAAATTACAAAAAACAGAATCTATGTTTATGACAAAGAAGCTCCTATCAAAGTTTTTGCAGAAATTGTAAAAGAAAAAACATTGAATTATAACCAAGTGCTTAGCGGGAAATTCTTTCCGGAAAAAGAAGTACGTGTAAATAGCGAAGTCCCCGGAAAAGTATTGAAAGTATATGTGAATGAAGGACAAAAAGTAAAGAAAGGACAAGCCTTGGCAAAATTGGATGACAGGGAGTTAAAAACACAGTTATCCCAAATTAATATTAAAATAGCCAATCTCGAAAAGGATTACAAACGTTACAAAATATTGGTCGAGAATGATGCGGTTCCCGGAGTAAAATTTGAAAAAATACAAGAAGGCTTGAAAACTGCCCAGGCACAAAAAAAGAGTATTTTGATAAAAATCAACAATACTTTAATCAAAGCTCCTTTCGAAGGCTATATTACCAAAAAATTTGTAGAAGCAGGGGCTTTTGCAGCTCCGGGTGTGCCTATCGTAGCCTTGACCGATACAAATAAACTTAAATTTACCATTAATGTGCCTTCCGGAGAGCTGGATTACTTTCAAATTGGCAAAACTTATCCGATAATCGTAGATGCTTATCCCGGGTTAAAATTAATGGGGAAAGTGGTAAGTATCGGAGAAAAAGGAAATATGAGTAATAAATTTCCGGTAGAATTTCAAGTAAAAAATACCAAAGACCAAAAAATAAAAGCCAATATGTTCGGTAAAATTAAAGTGGAGTTAAAAGAGAAAAAAGTATTGGCTATCCCCGAAAAAGCCATTGCCGGTTCTGATTTGGATCCAAAAGTATATTTGATAAAAAATAACAAAGCGCATTTGACTCCCATTGTAACCGGTCAACGCTTCAATAATATTTTGGTGGTTAAAAAAGGATTGAAACCCGGAGATACCATTGTCACAGCAGGTTTTATTAATTTATTTGACGGAGCCAATGTCATTCCGTTGATAAAGAATAACTAATAAATAAGTGAATCGATCTAAGAAAGATCCTAAAAAAATGTAAGATTATGAATTTAACAAAAACCGCAATAAACAGACCTTCACTTATCATCGTATTGTTTAGTGTCCTTATTCTGTTTGGATATGTGGGCTATAAAAACTTGAGTTATGAACTCATGCCCGATTTCGACCAGCCTGTAATGACCGTAAAAACACTTTACCCGGGAGCCACTCCCGAAGAAGTGGAAAATTCGGTATCCAAAAAAATTGAAGATGCTTTATCCAATTTGGAAGGCTTGGACTATTTGGTCACTAAATCCTTACCCAATGCATCCATTGTCATTGTGAATTTAAATGCTGGTGTTGATGTAGATAAAACCATCCAGGACGCTACCCGTTATATAGATAATATTAAAAACGAATTACCCAAAGAAGCATTAAGTCCGGAATTCAGTAAAGTATCTCCGGCTGATTTGCCTATTATGTCAATCAGTGCTACTGCCGAAATGCCCGGGACCGAATTTTATCAAAAAATGAAAGATGATTACCTACCTCAAATCAAACAATTGAAAGGGGTGGCGGAGATCACTGTCTTAGGGAAACAACAAAGAGAAATTCAAGTAAAAATCGACCCGGATAAATTAAAACTCTATCAAATTCCTCTTGAAAGAGTGACACAAGCCATTATTATGTCGGGAAAAGATATTCCGGCAGGAGAAGTGAAGACCGACTCCGAAAGAAATTTGGTGCGTATTCTCGGGAAATTCCAAACGCTTGAAGATATAAAAAATGTCCAAGTCGGAATGAAGCCCTCAGGTGTACCTATTTATGTAAAAAACTTGGCAGTAGTAAAAGACGGCATACAAGAAATTACCGATGTTAGCCGGTATAACGGAGAAGAAGGAATAGGACTTTTAATAAAAAAACAAGGAGATGCCAATGCCGTAGATGTATCTAAACGGGTACGGGAACAAATTAAAAAAATCGAAGAAAAAAATAAAAAATATAAAGTTAAATTTATCATTGCCGATGATACTACTGATAATACAATAGCAGCGGTTGATTCTGTAATACACGATTTAATTATCGCCGTTATATTGGTTTCGATAATTATGTTGTTGTTTTTGAGAAGTTTTCGTAATGCTCTCATTGTATTGGTTGCAATTCCCACCTCATTGGTAACGGCTTTTGCCGTCATGTGGCTATTGGGTTACACATTAAACTTAATGACCCTTTTGGCCATGTCCTTAATCATTGGGATTCTGGTAGATGATGCAACGGTGGTTTTAGAAAATATCCAGCGTCACCTTGACAGCGGAAAAGACCGCCGGACAGCTGCCTATGAAGGACGGATGGAAATCGGTTATTCGGCTATTTCCATTACCTTGGTAGACGTAATTGTATTCCTTCCTATCTTATTCTTGCAAATTTTTGTAGCCGACATGCTAAAAGAATTCTCGGTAGTGGTAATTACCTCTACTCTAACCAGTTTATTGGTAGGTTTCACCCTTACTCCATGGCTGGCTTCACGAATTGGAAAAAAAGAAGACATCCGTCCTACAAACTTCTTCAATAAATTCTTAATTTGGTTTGAGAAAAAATTAGATCAATTTATCGATTGGTACGGACGTCAATTGGAATGGGTTTTGGATCATAAATTGATTTTTGGAGGGTTTATATTATTATTAATTGTCCTAACGGGAGTGTTAATGAAACAACAGATTATCGGACAAGAATTGATTGCAACGGGCGACCAAGGAAAATTCCGTATCAACCTGGAATATGACAAATCATTTTCCGTAAAACAAAACAATATTTATACCCATAAAATAGAAAGTTTCATTCAACAACAACCCGATGTAGAAAGTGTTTTTTCCAATATTGGAGGTCCTAGCTCCGGAATTGGTAGTTTGGGAGTGGGAATGCCAAATGAAAGTGAATTAACCATACAATTAAAACCTATTGAAGAAAGAAACGGGCAGCCTACCCAGACTTATATGATTCAATTGAGAAAAGTCTTGCAAGACAAATATCCATTGGCTAAATATTCGATTGCCGAAATCGGCCTGGTGGCTCGTTCCGCTCCCATTGAAATTACTTTAAGCGGAAGTGACTTGGAGCAAGTAATGAAGGAAGCACAAAAATTGCAAGAAGCCATTAAACAGATTCCGGGTGCTGATAATGTACAATTATCCGTTAAAGAAGGAAGTCCTGAATACCGTATTATTCCCGATGCAGACAAAATGCAAAAATTGGGCTTAAATACAGCTTATATGGGAATGGCTATACGTACGGCACTCACAGGAAATGATGACGCCAGTATCACACAAAAAGGGGTGGAATATCCCGTTAGAATTTGGTATGATGATATTGACAGAAGAGATTATTCAAGTTTGAGCCAACTCAATGTGGTAAACCAAAAAGGTGCCCCTATTCAATTATCGCAAATTGCCGACATCATTCGGGACAAAACACCTTCTATGCTTGAACGACTAAACCGTCAACCGGCAGTTACTTTAACTTCCGAAGCATTAGGAATTCCTTCGGGTACCCTCGCTGCAAAAGTAGAAGAATATCTGGCCAAACATCCTTTACCCGAAGGAGTGGAGATGCGTTGGGGATCGGATGTCGCAAAACAAAAGGACAGTTTCTCAGCTCTGGGAAAGGTACTTATCATTTCACTGCTTCTCATCTATCTCTTGTTAGTAGCTCTTTATGATGATTTCATTTATCCTTTGGTCACCCTATTGGCAATTCCGGGTGCAATTATAGGTGCTTTACTCGCCTTGAACCTGTCAATGAGCAATCTAAGTGTATTTACTTTGTTGGGGTTGATTATGCTTATGGGATTGGTAACCAAAAACTCCATCCTGATTGTAGATTTTGCCAACCATTATAAAAAAGAAGGACTTTCAACCAAAGAAGCTTTGATTAAAGCCGGAAAGACTCGAATGAGAGCCATTATGATGACCACCATAGCCATGGCTATCGGAATGTTGCCTATTGCTTTGGCAAAAGGATCTGCCAGTGAATGGAAAAACGGATTGGCATGGGTAATCATCGGTGGATTAACCTCGTCTTTCTTAATTACAGTCTATTTGGTTCCGGTAGCTTATGAATTGGTAGATCAAGCAAAAGCAAAATTCCAAAGAATTTTTTCTAAAAGTAAAATATTAAAAAAAATATAATGAATAATAAATGGGAAAATATCAAAAAGAAAGCCTATGGTCTGCTCGACCCTGTCTTGAATTTGCTGATTAAAACAGGACTTACCCCTAACAAAATAACCCTTATCGGGTTTATGATTACCATTTTATCTACGGCAATTTTGATTTATGGAGCCGAAAAAGGAGAAAGAAATGATCCTAGATATATTACTCTGTTTGGCATAGTTTTACTGCTGGCCGGAGTATTTGATATGCTTGACGGACAACTGGCACGCAAAACAGGACAAATGAGTACATTCGGAGCGTTTTTCGATTCTATCATTGATCGTTACAGTGAAATGATTATGTTTTTCGGAATCGCCTATTATTTGGTTTCTTTTGATTATTTTCTCAGTGGAATTTTTGCATTTATAGCCATGATCGGATCTATAATGGTAAGCTATGCCAGAGCAAGAGCCGAAGGACTGGGATATGAATGCAAAGTAGGAATGATGCAAAGACCGGAACGAATTTTATTAATCGGGATCTCGGCTATTTTATATGGAGTGGTTTATTCCATTGCCGGAGATTTTAAATATCAAGTGGGGAATTTTCCTTTATTTGAAAATATTTCGGTCTTTACCATACCCTTATTTATATTGGCTGTTTTGACCAATTATACAGCATATCAAAGAATTAAATATTGCAAAAAAATAATGACTAATTAACTCAATAAATTGTTTCAAAAACATATCAAAATGAAAACAAAAGAAAACATCAAAAAAGCAGACGGTAAACTTGGTATTTTAACTCCCGGTATGGGGGCTGTTTCCACTACTTTTATGGCAGGAGTAATAGCTGCAAATAAAGGTTTGGGAAAACCCATCGGTTCTTATACGCAAATGGGAAAAATCCGTCTGGGAAAAAGAACGGAAAATAGAAATGTAGACATAAAGGATTTTGTTCCTCTGGCTCCGCTGGAAAATATAGTATTCGGTGGTTGGGACATTTATACGGATAATGTATACGAAGCGGCCATGAAAGCAAAAGTGCTGGATGACCGGTTATTAAACGAAATGAAAGAGGAACTTTCTGCAATCAAGCCCATGAAAGCGGTTTTCAACCCCGATTTTGTAAAAAATATCAACGGAGAAAACGTAAAAAAAGAAAAAACAAAAATGGATGAGGCCAAAGCCTTGATGAAAGATATCGAGAATTTTAAAAAAGAAAATGATCTCGACAGAGCGGTTATGATTTGGTGTGCTTCTACCGAAGTTTATACCGAGTTGGATGAAGTACATTTAAGTATTGACAAATTTGAAAAAGCTTTGGAAGAAAATCATCCGGCTATTGCACCTAGTATGATTTATGCTTATGCAGCCATTAAAAGCGGTGTTCCTTTTGGAAACGGCGCTCCCAATTTAACGGTTGATATCCCTGCATTGGTCGAATTGGCAAAAAAAGAAGGAGTAGCTATCTCCGGAAAAGATTTTAAAACAGGGCAAACTTTGATGAAAACCATTTTAGGTCCCGGCTTTAAAACGAGATTGCTAGGTATTGAAGGTTGGTTCTCTACCAATATTCTTGGAAACAGAGACGGATATGTTTTGGATAACCCCGATTCTTTTAAAACCAAAGAAGTTTCAAAATTAAGCGTACTGGACAGTGTATTGGAACCCGAAGAATATCCGGAGTTATATGGTGATATGTACCATAAAGTAAGGATCAATTATTATCCTCCTCGTGGGGATGATAAAGAAAGTTGGGACAATATCGACATATTCGGCTGGTTAGGCTATAAAATGCAAATCAAAGTAAATTTCTTGTGTAAAGATTCTATACTTGCTGCTCCTGTGGTATTGGATTTGGCTTTATTTATGGACTTGGCTCAACGTGCCGGTATGAAAGGTATTCAGGAATGGTTATCATTCTACTATAAATCTCCTCAAACCAAACCGGGATTAACTCCTATTCATGATATTTTCCAACAAAAAATCAAATTGGAAAATACGTTGCGTCATATGATGGGCGAAGATTTGATCAACTACTTGGGGTTAGATTATTATGAAGAAGACTAAATTGAAGAAGTGAAAAAATATATAGCAATAGCAACAAGTCTGGGAATGGGATATTTTCCGAAAGCTCCCGGAACAGCCGGGGCTTTATTAGGGATGTTAATAATGTTTTTCCTAAACAAATTATTGACTTTGTTTGATTTTTCCTCAGGTATAATTCTGTTTTTAGACTTGCTTGCTATTGTTCTTATTACTTTGATTGGAGTAAAAGCAATTAAAAAAGTACATGAAATTTGGCCACATGACGATAATAAAATTGTCATAGACGAAGTGGTGGGGGTATGGATAAGCCTTCTATTCCTCCCCTTAAATTTCTATTACTATTTATTGGCTTTTGCAGTTTTCAGGGTTTTTGACATTGCAAAACCTTTCGGCATAAAAAAAATAGATGAGAAACATACCGATTGGGGAGTGATGTGGGATGATATTTTAGCTGGAATTTACGCATTAATTGTAATGCAAATCATTATTAAATTATTATAAAACCATCAGTCATTGATAGCATTTTTTAAATATAATTTTGTTTCTCTTTTAGCTACTTTGGTTGATTTTTCGGTTTTTGTATTGTTATCAAAAGGATTGGGCATATGGTATATTGCTGCCACAATAATAGGTGCAGTGTCAGGTGGTATAACAGCTTTCATTTTGAATAGAAATTGGGTTTTTAAAGCCAAAAACGGCTCTATTAAAAAACAAAGTTTTAAATATTTTATGGTATGGATAGGAAGCATTATTTTGAATACCATAGGTATATATATCTTAGTAGAATACCTTAAAACAAGTCCCATAGCGGGTAAGATTATCACCTCTGCAATAGTTGGCATCGGGTTTAATTTTTTAATGAATAAATATTTTATTTTCAGTAATGAGCAAATATAAAATTATCATATTAATTTTATTATCTCTTTCCTATTTTGATGTATTAAGTCAGGAGGTAACAAAAGTTTACGGCGTCATCAAAGATGCACAAACAAAGGAGCCTCTGCCTTTTGTAACTGTCTATTTTGTAGGCAAAAATATTGGAACCACTACCGATTTTAACGGTGAATATAAATTGGATTCACAATGGGCTTCCAATAAAATAGGTGTCAGTTATGTAGGCTACAAAAACCAAATAAAAAATATTAAGACAGGTACTTCACAACGAGTGGATTTTTATCTTGAACCGGATGCTCAAAGATTGGATGAAGTGGTAATTAAAACAAAGGTGAGATATAGAAATAAAAACAATCCCGCAGTAGAGTTGATCAAAAAAGTATTAAAAAACAAAAATTTAAACAGAAAAGAAGCTTTGGATTATTACCAATATGACAAGCATAAAAAAGTGGAATTTGACATCAGTAATATTACCGAAGATTTTAAAAAGAAAAAAATATTTAAAAAACTTCAAATTCTATTCAAATATGTTGATACATCAAAGGTAAACGGCAAGCCTTTTTTGCCTGTATTTTTGGAAGAAACACTTTCTACGGAATATTTTAGAAAAAATCCCAAAGATCAAAAAGAAATAATAAAAGCTCGTAAGCTCACCGGTTTTCATGACTATATCAATGATCAAGGGGTGGGTGTTTTGACAGATTATATTTATAGCGATATTGATATTTATGACGGTACCGTGATGTTAATGACCAATCAATTTGTCAGTCCTATCTCAAAAATTGCTCCGATGGTATATAAATTCCATATCATTGACACCCTCGATGTAAACGGACAAAATTGTATTCAATTGGCATTCAGACCACGGAATAAACAGGACTTCGCTTTCAAAGGAAATTTATATATCACAAACGATGAGCGATATGCCGTAACAAAAGTAATCATGAATGTTACCAAAGATATCAATCTCAATTTTGTGAATGATCTCCAGGTGATTCAGGAATTCAAATTCATCGATAATAAAATATGGATGAAAACTCATGATGAAATTTTTGTTGATTTCAGTTTTTTGAAACGGAAGACAGGTTTTTTTGGAAAGAAGAAAGTCACTTACAGCAATTTTAAATTAAATCAACCTATTGATGACAAAATATTTGACGGAATTGAGAAACAAGAGGAGTTAGTAGATGCCATGGACAAAGACGAAACTTTTTGGCAAAAACAACGTTTGGATCCTTTGACCAAAGAAGAAGAGAATATTTATAAGATGGTCGATACCATTAAAACCATTCCCGCTTTTAAAAGAACCATCAATACCATTATGCTTCTCACAGTCGGTTATTGGAATTTTAATAAAGTGGATGTCGGTCCTATAAATTCCTTTTACAGTTTTAATGATATCGAAGGTTTCCGATTGCGTTTCGGAGGAAAAACCAGTGAAAAACTTAGTAAAACAAGACGCTTGGAAGGATATTTTGTCTATGCAAACAAAGACAAACAGTTTAAATATTCCATCAAAGCCAATTTTTCACTGAATCACAGATCTTTGAGAAAATTCCCAAAACATTACCTGGGTATTATGTATCAAAGAGAAACCAATTTTCCCGGAATGGAAATGCAATTCATCAATGAGGATAATTTTTTACTTTCTTTCAAACGTGGCGTAGCAGATAAAATTCTTTATTATGATATGTTTAAAATCAACCATAAAAAAGATTGGGGAAGTGGTTTTTCAACCGATATAGCCTTAAAATATTTAAAACAGTCTCCCGGCGGAAATTGGCAATTTGATTTTACAGATTATATCAAACCGGATATTACCTCTTCACAGATCATTACTACTTTGCGATTTGCTCCCAATGAAAAATACTATGAAGGAATGGATTATACGGTTCCGATTATTAATAAATATCCCATTTTTCAGTTAACCTATCTGCAATCCGTAAAAGGCTTTTTGGGCTCTGATTATGAATATTCGAAACTAAAATTCAACTTTTTCAAAAGGTTTTATTTCGGGCCCGTAGGTTTTACTAATTTTGATGTGGAAGCCGGAAAAGTATATGGAAGCGGCATCCCTTATACCAATTTATTTATTCCTCGCGCCAACCAAACCTACTCCTATCAATTATATTCCTACAATCTTATGAATTTTATGGAATTTGTAAGTGATGAATATGTGGCGGGATCTGCCGAACATCATTTTTACGGTTTCTTGCTAAACCGGATTCCACTGATAAAAAAATTGAAATGGAGAGCGGTCACGTCCGTCAAAACAATCTATGGAACTTTGACCGAAAAAAACGACCCGCAAATTCATCCGGAATTAATGCAATTCCCTCAAGATATAAACGGTGTAAGTTATACATATACATTTGACAAGGAACCCTATATAGAAACCAGTATAGGAGTTGAAAATATATTCAAATTTTTTAGAGTAGATTTAATCAAAAGAATCAATTATCTGAACTTACCCAATGTAAGTGAGTACGGGATAAGAGCAAGATTTAAGTTTGATTTTTAATAGTGAAATTATGAAAAGATTACAAAAGAAATTCGCAAGTTATAATGAACCCCAAATGGCTATGAAAATGGGCTTCTATCCTTTTTACCATCCATTGGAATCAGGACAAGACACTGAGGTATTATATAAAGGAAAAAAAGTTTTGATGTTTGGATCAAATAGCTATTTGGGACTTACCCGGCATCCGGAAGTGGTACAAGCCGCAAAAGAAGCACTTGATCTTTACGGAACAGGCGCCTCAGGTTCCCGTTTGATGAATGGCAATCTCGATCTCCATGAAAAATTGGAAAAAGCTTTGGCCGATTATGTAAAAAAACCGGCAGCTACTGTTTTCAGTACCGGTTTCCAGGTCAATATGGGAGTAATCCCCAGTATTGTAGGACGAAACGACTATATAATTATAGATGATAAAAATCATGCTTCCATTATAGAAGGAACCCGCCTTGCTTTTGCCAAAACATTGAAATACAGGCATAATGATATGGCCGGATTGGAAAAAATATTACAGCGAATAGGTCCCGACCAAACAAATCTAATTGTAACAGACGGAATTTTTAGTATGGAAGGAGACATTGCCCATTTAGATAAAATCGTAGAGTTGGCAGAAAAATACGGAGCCTCCATTATGGTGGATGATGCACATGCATTGGGAGTAATCGGTGAAAAAGGAGCCGGTACGGCCTCTCATTTCGGTCTTACCGATAAAACGGATCTGATTATGGGAACTTTCAGTAAATCACTGGCTTCACTCGGTGGATTTATAGCCGGAGACGAAGAAGTGATTAATTATATCAAACATAACTCCCGTTCACTCTTATTCAGTGCCGGGATTCCTCCGGCTTCAGCTGCAACGGTACTCAAAGCATTGGAAATCATTCAACGAGAGCCCGAACGAATAGAAAGACTCCATCAAAACACAGATTATGCGCTAAAATTATTAAAAGAAAACGGCTTTGATACCGGACATACACAATCCCCTATTATTCCTATATTTGTAGGAGATAATATCAGTACCTATAAATATGGCGCCATATTGTTGGAAAAAGGAATTTATGTAAATCCGGTAGTACATCCGGCAGTAGAAAAAGGCAAGGGAATATTGAGATTTTCATTGATGGCTACCCATACAAAAGAACAAATTGATCAAGCAGTGGATACATTAGTAGAAGTAAGGAAAATGATATAGCCTAGATTTAAATGATAAGACCATGGCAAATTCAGTACAAATCAAAGAAGTAACAACAAAATCGGATTTAAAGAAATTTATAAAATTCCCCGATGAATTATACAAAGGGAATCCCTATCGAGCCCCTCAATTACATACTTTTGAGAAAGCACACCTGGATCCCAAAAAGAATCCGGCTTTTGAATTTTGTGAAGCCAAATATTGGCTGGCATACAAAGAAGGAAAAGTTGTAGGGCGCATAGCCGCCATTCTCAATCATAAATCCAATGAAATCTGGAACGAAAAAAATATGCGTTTCGGTTGGATAGATTTTATCGATGATCCCGAAGTATCAAAAGCTTTGATTGAAACCGTAGAAAATTGGGCCAAGGAAAAAGGAATGAATGCCGTACACGGACCACTCGGATTTTCTGATTTTGACCTTGAAGGAATGCTGGTGGAAGGTTTTGAGGAGCCCGGAACCCAAGCAGTGATTTATAACTATCCTTATTATCCCGAACATATGGAAAAATTGGGATATAAAAAAGATACCGATTGGGTACAGCTCGAAGTAACCATCCCGGATGATAAAGTTCCCGAAAAAATTACACGTATATCCAAATTGGTACAAAAAAAATATAACCTGAAATTAGTCGATGCAAAAAAATCAAAGGATATATTGAAATATGCCGATCAGATTTTTGCTCTTATCAATGAATCCTATAAAGATTTATATGGTTTCGTTCCCTTTACCGAAAAACAAATTAAATATTATACCGAACAATATTTTTCAATGGTTGATCCGAAATTCGTCAACCTTGTAGTAGATGAAAATGACCAGTTGGTAGGATTCGGATTGGCATCACGTTCCTTAACCAATGCATTGATAAAGGCAAAAGGCAAATTATTTCCTTTTGGTTTTATCTATATTTTATGGGCAATGAAAACAGAAAAAACTCTCGATCTTTTACTTCATGCAGTAAAACCCGAATACCACGGAAAAGGAGTTCCCGCTATTTTTTATGAAAGCATGACCCAAAACAGCATCAATGCGGGTATAAAAAAAGCTATTACCAGTCATATTTTGGAAGACAATAAACCTTCCTTACAAATGTTTAATCCTTATAAAACCCGCCAACATTTAAGACGCAGAATTTATATCAAAGAAGATATTTAAAATGAAGAAGATATTGATCACAGGAGCCAATGGGTTTGTTGGAAGCCACTTAGTAGTAGAAGCCTTAAACAGAAATTATAAAGTATTTGCCTCCGTACGAAAAACAAGCAATTTTTCTCATCTCCCCTTGGATAAAATCCAATTGGTTCACCCTGATTTATCCGACAAAAACAAACTAAAAGAGTTTTTTGATTCCAATGAAACTTTTGATTATATCATACATAATGCGGGAGTGACCAAGACCTGTAAAAAAGAAGTTTTTGATACGGTAAATTATCAGTATACAAAAAATCTTATTGAAGCTCTTAGAGAAACCGGAAAAATTCCTCAAAAATATATACAGATAAGCAGTTTGGCTGCCTATGGACCCGGAGATCCAATAAGTTTGAAACCGGTAAAAGACACCGATGCTCCGCAACCGATTTCTCTTTATGGAGAAAGTAAATTAAAAACAGAAAAATATATAAAATCAATCAAAGATTTTCCTTATTTAATTTTTCGGCCAACCGGTGTATACGGTCCGCGTGAGCAAGATTTCTATATAATGTTTAAAAGTATAAAGAAAGGACTCGAAACCTATATAGGCACTAAAAAACAATACATATCTTTGATCTATGTAAAAGACCTCAGTCGCTTGTTAATGGATGCTTTGGAATCGGAAGTGGTTCATAAATCCTATTTTGCTTCCGACTTACATACTTATACTGCTGAAGAATTTAACAACCGGATTAAAAAAGCCCTCAATGCAAAAACAGTACAACTCGTTTTTCCGGCAAAAATGGTTAAATATCTCACTTGGCTCAATGAAAAACTTTCTTGTAAACTCTTTGGAAAAATCCCTACTTTAAATACGGAAAAATTTAAAGAAATTTCTCAACAAAATTGGCTCTGCGACAGCTCCGGCTTGGTTTATGATTTCAATTTTACACCGGAATATTCACTGGAAGAAGGAATCGAAGAAACTTTAAATTGGTACAAAGAAAACAATCTTATTTAATTGAAATGATCATGAAAACAGTACTTAGTTTAATATCCATATTATTAATGAGTTTCTCTTCACAAGAAGCCCATTACCCAACCCCAAAAACCAAACATCTTTTATTTTATATCCAACGAACACATAATGCCAATACTATTGTTTATGATGCAAATTTTGATGAAAACGGTATATTGGACACAGAAAATCCCGTAAAAGCCTATTGGATTCGTTTTGCGGAAAAAGGGCAGAAAATGCCTTTGAGAAGCTATGAACGATGGATGGCTTACGGTATCAAAGCAAAAAAAGAAGAAAAGAGTCCTTATGATTACCGCTTATATCTTTCGGCAAGTAGCAAAGTGAAATTATGGTTAAAACAAACCGGCCCTTATCAAGCAGAAGTAATTACTATTATTGACGGAAAACCGGCTAAACTCGAACGTATGTTTGCTACTTTAGATGAATCCGGTTGGATTCCCAAAGTGAAATACGGAGAATTCTTCGGCTATGATCTTGCAACGGGAAAAAAGGCATATCAAAAAGTATTTCCTAAAGATATTAAATAAAAACAATACAAATGGAGAATGATTTTAAGAGGTTTACCAAAAAAAATATACTGATTAATATCCTTTTGTCAGGGCTGTATTTGGGATTTAATATTTCTATAGGAGATTTACGAAAAGAGCATATTTTTCTGGTTGTTCTTTGGTGGATTTTATTTTATCTGTCCGACAAAACACGGCGTTTTGCCCTTGCCTATTCTGTTTTTATTATTTTTTGGATACTTTATGATGCCATGCGTGCCGTCCCTAATTATACGGTTAATACGGCGCACATTAAAGAACCTTATGATATAGAAAAATATCTTTTCGGCATAAACGACGGGGGAAAGATTTTAACCCCTAATGAATATTTTTCTCATCACTCACGCAAAATTCTAGATTTCCTTTCCGGTTTTTTTTACATCAATTGGATGCCTATTCCACTAGGATTCGGTTTCTATCTTTTTTTGAAAAATAAAAAAATATTTGTGGAATTTGCTTTAGCTTTTCTTTTGGTCAATATTATCGGGTTTATAATTTACTATTTATATCCTGCTGCGCCTCCTTGGTATATTTCCAAATATGGTTTTGATTTACAAATAGGAGTCCCCGGAAGCAGAGCCGGATTGGAACGTTTTGACCAATTGATTCATTATCCGTTATTTAAAAATATTTATAATAAAAATGCCAATGTATTGGCAGCTATGCCCTCCCTTCACGCTACCTATCCGTTAATCGTATTCTATTACAGTATAAAAGCCAAAATGCCCAAAAGTATCATTGCGATTTTCGCAATATTTATGCTTGGAATATGGTTTGCAGCCGTTTATTCCAACCACCATTATTTAATCGATGTATTGGCCGGTATATTACTTGCAGTGGTAGTTTTAATAGTGTTTGACAAAATCATCTATAAAAACAAAAAAATCAACCGCTTTATTCAAGCCTTTGCTCATTCCATATAAAAAAAGCCCTGAAAACAGGGCTTTTTTGTTCTAAATTAACCAAACTTAACCTAAAAATGCACGATACATCCAGGCCAATTTTTCTTGTTCTCGGATATAGTCACTCATCAAAGCATTGGTACCTTCATCTCCTATTTCATCTGCCAAATCCAATATGTCCCTTTGTTTGGCAATGATAATTTGCAATGATTTCAGTATCTCTTCCACATCCTTTTTTCCGTTACAGGTCTCTTTCAATTCTTTAATCTCCGATTTTTTTAAATAAGCGGAATAACGGTGCTCCGGTGAAAATCCCAGAGTAAGAATACGCTCTGCCAATTCGTCTATTTTCAAAATCAAATCATCATAAAGTTCTTCGAACTTCACATGTAATTCAAAAAATTTATCTCCTTTGATATTCCAGTGCATTCCCCGTACATTTTGATAAAATACGGAATAATTGGCCAATAAATCATTTAATTTTACGGCTAATTTTTTACTGGCTTTCGGATCCAATCCGATGGTGTTTACTTTTTTCATATCTGATACTTTTTATTGTTTCTATTACAAAAATACTTCAATATAAACGCATAAGCTATAAAAATCAATTATATTATTTTATAAACCTATAAGCATTAGATATAGTGTCCGAATCCCAAAAAATAGTAATTTTAAGATTCAATATCCTTTATATATGAAAAAAGAATATGACTTTATTATCATTGGTTCCGGATTCGGCGGTTCTGTTTCGGCATTACGTTTAACCGAAAAAGGATATAAAGTATTGGTTATCGAAAAAGGGAAACGATTTGAAGCCAAAGATTTCCCCAAAACCAATTGGCATTTACGAAAATGGCTATGGTTTCCCGCCTTAAAGCTTTTCGGAATACAGAAAATATCATTTTTTCGTCATATTTCTGTATTGAGTAGTGTGGGTGTTGGCGGAGGTTCTTTGGTCTATGCAAATACACTACCAAAACCCAAAATCCCTTTTTTTAATCAAGGCTCTTGGAAAAAACTCGATGATTGGGAAAACAAACTCGCCCCTTATTATGAAAAAGCTTGGAAAATGCTTGGGGCCGAAGTAAATCCCTACTTAGCCCCCGCCGATCTTTCTCTGAAAGAAATAGCCGATCGAGAAGGAAAAAAATTTGAACCTGCCAAAGTCAGTATATATTTCGGAAAAAAAGGACAAAAGGTAAAGGACCCTTATTTCAATGGAAAAGGACCCGATAGAACAGGATGCGAATTCTGTGGAGCTTGTATGACCGGTTGCCGCTATAATGCCAAAAATACATTGGATAAAAATTACCTTTATCTAGCCGAAAAATTGGGTGCAAATATCCTGCCTGAAAATGAAGTAATTGACATTCAACCCATAGGAAGCAAAGGAGAAAAAGGCTATAAAATATTTTATAAACCATCCACTTCCTATTTTTCTAAAAAGAAAGAGATCGGTGCAAAAGGAGTGATTCTTGCCGGAGGTGTATTGGGAACTGTTCCTCTTTTATTAAAACTCAAAGAAAATAGCTTGCCTCTACTCAGCAATCAAGTAGGAAAAATGGTGCGTACAAACAATGAATCGCTTATTCTCAACACCGTTTATTCCGGTAAATACAAAAACCAAATGTCCAAAGGAATAGCTATCGGTTCTATTATGGAAGTCGATGAAAACAGTCATATCGAACCGGTGCGTTATGGCAAAGGAAGCGGTTTTTGGAGTTTGGTAATGGTCCCGGTAATCAATGAGCCGGATTTTATCAAGCGATTGATGAAATTGATCTATAAAAGTTTTGTCTATTTACCAAAACGACTAAAAATCATTCTCACCGGAGATTTTGCTTCAAACACCTCTATTTTGCTCTTTATGCAACATTTGGATTCCACCATCCAATTTAAAAAAAGTTTTTGGGGAATGAAAAGTATGATTCAAAAAAAACAAAAAAATCCTACGGCTTTTATCCCCGAGGCTTTGCGGTTTGCCTTGGATTATGCCAAACAAATCAAAGCTATTCCACAGGTAATGCTAACGGAATCACTCACCGGAATACCATCTACGGCCCATATTCTGGGGGGAGCTTGTATGGGAAAAGATGTCTCCGAAGGAGTAATTGATAAAGACAACAGGGTTTTTAATTATAAAAATATGTATATTTTTGACGGCTCTATGATTTCAGCTAATCCGGGAGTCAATCCTTCTTTGACTATCACAGCCATTACGGAATACGGAATGAGCAAAATCCCTGCTAAATCCCAAAAAGAAATCTGATGATTTTTTCTTTTAGTTTTGTCACAGGTGGATAACGGACAAAAATATCGGGACGGTTGCTGCGGAATACCATAGATTTTGGTCGCGTAAAAGTGAGAAAAGAATATTTTCCGTGATAATTTCCCATTCCACTCTCACCCACTCCGCCGAACGGTAAACGCGGATTGACAAAATGACCCAAGACATCGTTGACCATTCCCCCGCCAAAAGCATATTTTTTAATTAAGCCTTGACTAAATTTTTTATCATTTGAGAAAATATAAAAGGCCAATGGATTGGGGTGCACTTGCAAAACACTTTCCATTTCGGCTTTATTTTTATAAGTAATCACAGGCAATACAGGACCGAAAATTTCATATTGCATCAGCTCGCTTTCCATATCCGGATTAAGAACAAGCGTTGGAGAAATGTAGTTATCGTCAGAATTATATTCTCCCCCTATTACCACTTCGTTATCATTGAGCATATTTACAAGCCGTTGCCAATTTTTCAGGTTAATAATACGCGCATAATCAGGTGAAGTTTCAGGTTTCTCTCCATACATTTTTGTAATTTCTTCTTGAAAAAAAGAAAGAAAAAGTTCTTTTTTATTTTCGGGAATCAATACATAATCCGGAGCGATACAGGTTTGACCCGCATTGTAAAATTTTCCCCATACTATTCGTCGGGCGGCCAGAGAAAGATTGGCGGTTTCATCTATCACCACCGGGCTTTTTCCTCCCAGTTCCAAGGTAACGGGAGTGAGGTGTTCTGCCGCAGCTCTGTATACATATTTCCCCACAGCCGGACTACCGGTAAAAAATATATAATCCCATTTTTCTTTCAGCAAAGCTTGTGCGGTTTTTGCATCTCCTTGTATCACGGCCACATATTCTTCTTCAAAAACTTCCGATAAAATAGTTTGTAAAATTTGAGAAGTATGCGGACTATACTCAGAAGGTTTTAATACTACTATATTCCCGCCCGATATAGCTCCTATTAACGGTATCATAGCCAGGTTAAAAGGATAATTCCAAGGAGAGATAATCAGCACTTTTCCATAAGGGTCACGGTAAATTTTATCTTTTGAGTAGAAATTGCTTAGGTGAGGACGTACAGCTTGGGGTTTGCTCCATTTTTTAAGTTTTTTAATATGTAAATCGAGCTCTTCCATGACCACCCCTATTTCGGAAGTCAAAGTTTCAAAAGCAGGCTTTTTAAAATCTTTATATAAAGCTTCAATAATTTCTTCCTTGTATTTAAGAATAACTTCTTTTAATTTTTTTAATTTTTCAATACGAAAAGAAACCGGTTTGGTTTGCCCGGATTCAAAAAAAGCTTGCTGTTTTTTTAGTAGGTTTTTCATTGCCATCAAAATTTCCTTTGGAAGATACAAAAATTCTTCTTAGTCTTTTAAACGCCGGCTCATATCTTTTCCTACGATTAACATCGGTAAAGAAACACCGATACTGATGGCAAATAAGATAATCAAGGTCATAAACCCATTATAAAAAATGAGGTTAAGCACCTCGGAAGGCAAAGATTTATCCCGTAAAAAAATAAATTTATGAATATTTAATACTACTTGATAAGCAAAATATCCGGGAATCATGGGAATAATGGCGGGAATGATAAATACAACGGTAGGTTTGGCTACCCTTTTGGCTAATAATATAGCTATAAAACCGATGGTTAAAGAGGCTAATAAAGTAGCAATAGAAATGTTTTTTTGATAAAACAATACAAAGAATTTGACAAGTCCTCCCATAAAACCCAAAAAGAAAACGGTCAAGATCAATCTTTTTGGAATTTTAAAAAGAATACCGAAACCCAATGCGGCAATCCCGGACCATATGGCCTGATTGAGTAAAAATATATAATCATCCAAGCGAAACATAAGCTATAATTTTGTGTGAAAAAGAACCATCGCGGTAATCAAGCCTAAGCCTATAAATAAAACGGTCATTAAACCGCTGATAAAACGAACACTTCCATTGAGAATATGATTGTTATATAAATCGTTAAATGAATTAATCAAAGGTACTCCCGGAACCAAAAACAAAACAGAAGTCGCCAATGCAATATGCGGTTTATCTCCCATTTCCATTAGAATACCCAATGAGGCGATTATTGAAGCTGTCAAAGAGGCCAAATAAGTTTTAAAATAGGGATTTAAATGTTTTTTCGTAGCCAAATAGGCCATAATCATACCCGAAAAAGTGGCCGCAAAAGCAATGATCATACTTTGCATATCCCCTCCGAATAATTTGGCAAAAGCAGCTCCTGAAAGACTTACCAATAATGCCGTAGGCAGAAAAGGATAAGATTTTTGAAGCTTAAAATAAGACAGTTTCCTTTCGATTTGATCACATGTCCATTTTTCTTCCCGTGCTATCCAACTCAACCGGCTAATTTCCGAGATGAGATAAAAATTGATTTTGTAGGAAGGTATTTGACGTACATTGGTATAACTATAATGAGGTTTTGTAACTGTTTTTATGGTGATAATAACCGATTTATGACTGATTAAGGCATAGGATTTTAAATCCAAGGCTTCTGCAAAACGATTCATATTATCAATCACCCGTTTTGTGTTAGCCCCCGACTGCATAAGCAATACCGCTAATTCTGAAAGAACACCGAATTTCTTTTCGAGTAATTCTTGTTGATCAATTTGAGATGACATAAGATAAGTTATTACCTTCCAAAATTAATCAAAGACCTTCTATAAAAATCATTCCGAGCATTAAAATAGTGTAAAGTTTTAAATTCTATAAAAAAGAAAAAACCATCTTTTCGGATGGTTTTTGTTAGCCTAATGAAGTGCTTAATTATTTTAAAGCTTCCAAAACTTCTTCATAATTGGGTTCGTCCACTATTTCGGGAACCTGTTGTGTATAAATTACTTTTCCGTTTTCGTCGATTACTACCACAGCTCTTGAATAAAGTTCAGCCAAAGGGCCGTCCACTATTTCCACACCATAGTCCTTACCGAAACTTCCGGAACATTTAAATCCTGAAAGATCAATCACGTTTTCAATGCCTTCACTGCTACAAAAACGAGCATGAGCAAAAGGTAAATCTTTTGAGATGGCCAATACTTTCGTATTTTCCAAATCGGTGGCTAATTGATTAAACCTTCTAACGGATGCCGCACAAGTGGGTGTATCCAAACTGGGAAAGATATTTAAAACCAATTTACTTCCTTTGAAATCTGCCAAGGTTTTTTCACTTAAATCGGTGGCTGTAAGTTTAAAGTCGGGAGCTTGGGTGCCTGCTGCGGGCAAATCTCCTATGGTATGAATGGGGTTTCCTTTTAATGTAATTGTTGCCATTTTTTCTTTTTTAAATTAATTTTTCGATTACAAAATTACTCTTTTCAACAAGTTCAGAGGCATATTTTTATCATATGTTATTATAGTTAAAAATTGACATATAAGATAAAGTTATGATTGGAAATTTCTAAAAAAGAAAAAGAGATTCCTCGTCGCTCCTATGGTCCCTCTGCCGGAAGGATATTTATAATAACCTATCAATGCCAGCGAAGGCCTGTATCCTTCTGACGACTACCGGGAGAACTCTGTCCCCAATTCATTGGAGATGAATCTCTTTGTCCGGTATTCTATGACTACTTATGAAATAGTAAAAAAGCTTGACGGTTTTCTTTGCTTTCTTGTATCTTTGTCAATAAATTCCATCAAACAAGCTATGGCTCAAAACAATAAATCGCTTGAAGAGGTTCATTCCAGTGTGGATACGACCCAAAAAAAAGGTTTTTTTAGAAAGCTTTTGGCATTTATGGGGCCTGCCTATCTCATCAGTGTGGGATATATGGACCCGGGAAACTGGGCAACCGATTTAGCCGGAGGAAGCCAATTCGGTTATACTTTATTATGGGTATTATTGATGTCCAATATCATGGCGGTTTTATTGCAGAGTCTCAGTGCACGCTTGGGGATTGTCCGCGGACTGGACTTGGCACAAGCTTGCCGTGAATCCTATCCGCCGATAGTCAATTATGCCTTATATTTTCTCGCTGAAATTGCTATCATCGCTACCGACTTGGCAGAAGTGGTAGGTATGGCAATCGGATTGAATTTATTGTTTGACATACCGCTAATCTGGGGGATACTTATTACTTTTCTAGACACTTTTGTTCTGCTTTTTCTCATCAACAAAGGGATGCGAAAGATGGAAGCTTTCATCTTGGCATTGGTTTTTATTATCGGCCTTTCTTTTTTGGTCGAAATGTTTTTGGCCAAACCGCAAATCGGGGAAATTATGAAAGGGTTTATTCCCTCCATTCCCAATCGTGATGCTTTGTATATTGCCTTGGGAATCATCGGAGCTACCGTGATGCCTCATAATCTGTATTTGCACTCCTCGCTTGTTCAAACACGCAAATTCAAATGGAATAAAAAAGGAATTAAAGAAGCTTTAAAATTCAATTTCATCGATAGCGCCATTGCTCTGAACCTAGCCTTTTTTGTCAATGCCGCCATTTTAATTTTGGCAGCCGCTACCTTCTACAAAGCCGGCTTATATCAAGTTGCAGAAATTCAAGATGCTTATAAACTTCTCGAACCGCTTTTGGGATCAAAATTGGCACCCGTTTTATTTGCCGTAGCCTTGATTGCCGCCGGGCAGAGTTCTACCATTACAGGAACACTAGCGGGACAAATCATTATGGAAGGATTTATCAATTTCCGTATCCAACCTTGGGTGCGCCGTATGATTACCCGTTTACTGGCCATAATTCCCGCAATCGCCGTAATTTTGATTTTCGGCGTCTCCTATACCGGTAAACTTTTGATTTTCAGTCAAGTGGTGTTAAGTCTTCAACTCGGATTTGCCGTTATCCCTTTGATTCATTTTGTCAGCAATCGCAAAACAATGGGGGATTTTGCCATCGGATTGCCGGTTAAAATACTCGCTTGGGTGATTGCTTCCATCATCATTGCTTTGAACGGCTTACTGGTGATAGACGAATTGATAAATTGGTTTGCCAAAATAGACAATCCGTTGTGGATTATTTTGATATTAATTGTACTCACTGCCATTTTCTTATTGTTATTGTATATCACCTTTATGCCGTTTATCCGCGGATTAAAAGAAAAACAATTGCAATTGCATACACAGGAAGATGTGGACTTGGCTTTCAGTCTGCCGGAATATAAAAAGATATTGGTAGCCCTTGATTTTTCGGATGTAGACCGTGAAGTATTACGCCATGCACTGGCCATAGGAAAACCCGATTCCATTTATATCCTCACCCATATTGTAGAAAGTATTCCGGCTATTTATCACCAACATAAATCCAGAGATTTGGAAAGTGTCAAAGACAAGGAAGTGCTCGAAAAATATGCCGAACGATTGCGCAAATTGGGATATCAAGTAGAAACAAAACTGGGATACGGCTCCCCCAAAAATGCAATCCCGAAAATTACCGAAGCTTACCAACCGGATATACTGATTCTCGGTTCTCACGGACATAAAATACTGAAAGACATCCTCTTTGGAACTACCATCGGCTCGGTAAGGCATCAAGTAAAAATACCGGTTTTAGTAATTCGGAAGTAAATAAGAATTCCTTGTAAATTTGGTAAATAGGAGTATTACTATTATATTTGTAAGCAAAACTATTAAATGGGGAATCTCCACATTACCATTCAAGTACCTCCGGCTTTATATATTAAAAATCCGGACACCTCTGCATTGGGAAGGAAAATTATTAAAGGAGCGATTGAATTAATAGACCGACTGGGTTTTGAAAATTTCACTTTTAAAAAATTGGGAGAATATATCAAAGTTCCCGAAAGTTCGATTTACCGGTATTTCAAAAATAAACATTTATTACTTTTTTACTTGATCAATTGGTATTGGAATTGGCTTGATTACAAAGTCTATTTATCTACTATCAATATTGAAAACCCCGATAAAAAATTGGAGAATATTCTCAATCTTGTTTTGGGGGATATAGACGAAGACCGGGTATTTTCTCATATCAATGAAAAAGCATTGAGCAAAATCATACCTTCGGAATCTGTCAAAGTATTTTACAATAAACAAATCGAAGAAGAGAAGAAACAGGGATTTTTTGAAGGTTATAAAAGTCTCATCAAAAGAATATCCGGAGTAATTCTGGAAATTAACCCCGCTTATCCTTTTCCTCAACTTCTCTCTACTACTATTTTGGAAGGCATCAACCGTGAAAGATATTATGATGAACATCTTCCGTCCTTAATCGATAAAACCACCGACCAACCATTAATTGATTTCTATAAACACTTAATTTTTAACAGTCTAAAACAAACAAAATGAAAAAAACAATCAGCTTACTTGCTTTGTTACTGATAATCGGTATCTCATGCAACCAAGAAAAAAAGAAAGAACAAACTCTCGAAAAAGCTCCCGAAACCACTCAAAAAGAGGTAAAAAAAGAACACAAAGATTGCAAAGACGTACATTGGGGATATGGTGACAATGAAGAAGGGCCCGAAAATTGGAAAAACCTTTGTGACGGATTTTCGGCTTGTGGAGGAAAAGCCCAATCTCCCATTGACATCCGCACCGATATCGCTGTTGCTACGGATGAATTAAAACCCATTGAATTTCATTACGGAAAATCAGGAGTGGATATTATCAATAACGGACATACCGTTCAGTTCAATGTATCCGGAGAGAATACTGCCAAAATAAAAAACAAAAATTACAAGCTCTTGCAATTCCATTACCATACATTGAGTGAACATACGGTAGACGGAAAACATTATCCTATGGAAGTACATTTGGTTCAAAAAAACAACGATAAGGATTATGCCGTAATCGGAGTGTTTTTTAAAGAAGGAAAAGAAAATGCTTTATTAAAAAAATACCTCGATAAATTTCCCAAGAAAAAAGGCACTTATAAAGCAGACGAAAGTTTTGATCTAAACCAATTGCTTCCGGCAGATAAAAGCTATTATCACTATAAAGGATCTCTGACTACTCCTCCTTGTTCGGAAATTGTGAGTTGGTATGTAATGAAAGAACCTATTGAGGCTTCCAAAGAACAAATTGAAAAATTCTCGGAAATACTCCATAATAATTACAGACCGGTTCAACCGCTAAACGGCCGCAAGATTTATAAGTTTGAAGAGAAATAAAAAATTTTTTAATTTTTTACAGTCATAATGTAATATTATTCAAAAATGTCATCACGAGACTCCCAACAATGTTGGGGAGTCGTGGTGATCTCTACATGGATATGACTGGTCCTAATTCTTAAAAAAAAATATTATATTGTATATATGAAAAAGTATACTATTAGCAAATAAAAACAATATCGTTTTATATATTGGTATAACTTCAAATTTAACTAAAAGAGTTTATCAGCATAAAGCCAAAATATACAAAGGTTTACAAGTAAATATAATATAGATAAACTTGTCTATTTTGAAGTTTTCAATACTATTAATAAAGCCATTGCAAGAGAAAAGCAATTGAAAAAGACCAATAGGAAAAGAAAAATTTTATGGGTCAATGGTGCAAATCCTGAATGGAAAGATTTATCCGAAGGATGGCTGTTTGATTTTTTATAGTGTTTTAGAGATTGCCACGTCGTTCGTTCATCTCTCCTCGCAAAGACAGGTATTTGCATTATTCCATCACCAGCAATTATAAAAACCTATAATATTTGCCCCAAACCGAAGAAAAAGGCAAAGAGAAAAGTAGCAATGGCCAGTTTTTTTAATTCGGGATCCAGGTTTTCGGGATTATCGGTCATCATTACTTTCATGGCATGAACAAGGATTAAAATATAAGGAAAGACAAACAACCATTGCCAGGCCGAGTGCAGATGATGAAAATTATAAGCTTGGGCAAAAAACAAGGGCAACAACATTAATAGAAAATGGTATTTTTTTGCCTTTTCTATCCCGACTTTAACGGGAATAGTATTTTTTCCGGATACCGCATCGTTTTTGATATCACGCATATTGTTGAGATTCAACACGCCCATACTCAAAAATCCAATTGCCAAAGAAGGAAAAATCAATGTCCAATCCCATTCTTTGGTATAGAGATAATAAGCGCCCGCTACCGATACAAAGCCAAAGAAAATCAACACAAATAAATCGCCCATTCCAAAATAGCCGTAGGCATTTTTTCCTACCGTATATTTTATGGCTGCTGCAATAGAGGCTATTCCCAAAACCAGATAAAAAAGAATCATCGGCCAGTGAGAAAAACCAAAAGCATATAAAACCAATAGTAAGGCGGAAATAAAAGATAATACAGCCGTGATTATAATGGCTTTTTTCATTTCCTTTCGGGTAATCTCTCCCGTTTGGATGGCGCGAGCCGGACCCACGCGGTTTTTATTATCCGTTCCTTTCACGCCGTCTCCGTAATCATTGGCAAAATTAGAAAGGATTTGAAAGAGGGATGCGGTGAGAACGGAAAGAATAAAAATCACCCAATCAAATTTCCCTTGCGCAGCCGCCAAAAAAGCCGCTAATACAATCCCCGCCAAAGACAAAGGCAAAGTGCGGAGTCTTGCCGCTTTTATCCATTTTTTCATATATTCTTTCTTTTATAGAATTCGATGGCACGTTCCAAATCTTCGGGAGTGTCAATTCCGATATTGGCCTGGCCGGTTTCAACCATTTTAATCTTGTATCCGTTTTCCAAAAAGCGCAAATTTTCCAATTTCTCAATTTCTTCCAAGCGTGAAACAGGCAGCTGCGTCACTTCCCGCAAGACGGATTTCCTGAAAGCATAAATTCCGATATGTTTATAAGCAAATTCAAATTCACCCTCCCGCGGAAAAGGAATGGGAGCACGTGAGAAATACAGCGCAAAATTGCGTTTATCCACTACCACTTTGACATTATTGGGATTGAGGAAATCTTCCTTATTTTCTATTTTGGTCATCAAAGAAGCGATATCGACTTCCCGCTTTTGGTCTCGGGCAAAAACATCGATAAGCGCCGCCATTTGCTCCTTCTTGACAAAAGGTTCGTCCCCCTGGATATTGATAATAATATCGGCCTCCATTTCTTCGGCCGCTTCGGCAATACGATCGGTGCCGCTTTGGTGCTCTTTTTTGCTTTTGACAGCTTTTCCTTTGTGAGTAATAATTTCTTCATAAATCGCATCGCTGTCGGTGACCACAAATACCTCTTCAAACAACCCGGTATTTACAGCTCCGAGATAGGTTTGAAAAATCACGGAATTTTCTCCTAATTTAGCAAGCAGTTTTCCCGGAAAACGTTGAGAATCATAACGGGCGGGGATAAGGGCCACTACTTTCATGGCTTAGAGATTTTTATCGATTATTTTATGGATTTGGCCGCTATTCCAATCCGCAGCACCTGTTTTACGCACAATGATTTCACCTTCTTTATTGATGATAAAAGTAGTGGGAATACTGTTGGAAGCCAATTGCGAAGGCATATT
>JAMOVT010000002.1 GCA_027061855.1 Flavobacteriales bacterium | reverse complement strand
CCAACCCCGATTTTCCATTTTTGGGAGTTCATTTTACAAAAAAATTGGACGGCGGTGTTGAAGCGGGGCCTAATGCCGTATTGGCTTTCGGGAGAGAAAGTTACAGGAAAAGCCAAATTAATGTTCCCGAATTGATGGAAACCCTGTTCTATCCGGGCTTTCTCAAAGTGGCCTCAAAATATTGGAAAGACGGCTGGAAAGAAATAAAACGCTCATACAGTAAAAAACTTTTTACCGCTTCCTTGCAAAAACTCATTCCCGGAATAAAAGAAGACGATTTAATGCAAGGCGGAAGCGGAATAAGAGCCCAAGCCGTAAGCCAAGACGGGAAATTAATCGATGATTTTTTAATTATTAAAGAAAAAAACATTTTACACGTGGGCAATGCCCCTTCGCCTGCGGCCACCGCCTCTTTATCGATTGCAGATTATATTGTTTCACAAGTCGATATTTGATTAGAAATGTGTATTTTTATAAAAAATTATTTCCATGGAATTTACACCTTCAAAAATAAACCGTTTTCTCCTTTTTCATCTTCCCAGCGCTTGGATTGCCGGTGTCAGAGTAAAAGAAATCGGTGATAAAAAGGCGGTGGTAACCGCCAAACACCGCTGGATTAATCAAAATCCTTTTGGTTCCATGTATTTTGCCGTATTGGCCATGGGAGCCGAACTGTCAACAGGAATTCTCGTGATGAAAAAAATTCAGGAATCGGGAAAAAATATTTCGATGTTGGTTACCCATACCGAAGCCGATTTTACCAAAAAAGCCCGTGGAATAATCCGTTTTGTATGTGAAGACGGAGATTTGATCGATGAAAAAATAAAAAGAACACTGGAAACGGGAGAAGGAGTAACTTTCGACTTGCATTCCCGGGGCTATGATGAAGCCGGGGATGAAGTTTGCCACTTCACTTTCCAATGGAGCATCAAAGCAAAAAGCTGATTACCGGTCCTTATACATTTGCTCGTAATATTTTTGATATTCTCCGGAAGTAACCCGGTTTAGCCATTCCTCGTTTTCCAAATACCAATCAATGGTGCGGGACAATCCTTCTTCAAAATCCACCGAAGGTTTCCATCCCAATTCTCTATTGATTTTGCTTGCGTCGATCGCATATCTTTTATCATGTCCCGGGCGGTCTTTTACAAACCGGATGAGTTTTCTGGAACTCCCTTCTTCCCTGCCCAATTTTTTATCCATTAAATCACACAGCAAATGGACCAGATCGATATTAGTAAATTCGTTAAATCCGCCGATATTGTAGGTATCACCGGGTTTCCCTTGATGAAAAAGCATATCAATGGCACGGGCATGATCAATTACATATAACCAATCACGAGTATATTGACCGTCACCGTAAACAGGAAGTTCTTTGTTGTTTTTGATATTATGTACAAAAAGCGGTATCAATTTTTCCGGAAATTGATTGGGGCCGTAATTATTGGAACAATTGGAAATCAAAGCCGGCAAACCGTAAGTATCGTGATAGCTTCTCACAAAATGGTCGGAAGCCGCTTTTGACGCCGAATAGGGTGAGTGCGGATCGTAGGGTGTTTCCTCGGTAAACAAGCCGGTTTTTCCCAACGAACCGTAAACTTCATCGGTGGAAATATGGTAAAACAATTTGTCTTTGAAATTATCCTTCCATGCTTCTTTTGCGGCATTCAGTAAATTCACCGTTCCTATTACATTGGTTTCAACAAAAGCCAGCGGATTTTCGATACTTCGATCTACATGCGATTCGGCAGCAAGATGTATCACCCCGTCAAAATTATATTTCTCAAAAAAATTTTTGAGAAAATTTTTGTCTCTTATGTCTCCTTTTTCAAAAACATAATTGTCCTTGCCTTCAAGGTCTTTTATGTTTTCCAAATTTCCCGCATAGGTCAAAGCATCCAAATTTACAATCTGATATTGCGGATATTTATTCACGAACAAGCGCAAAACATGGGAACCGATAAATCCGGCTCCTCCGGTTACCAAAATAGTCTTATCGAATTTTTTCATAGGCTTTTCATCAAACTTTTAAGTTTTTTACATACCATTTCACTGCTTCTTTCAAACCGCTTTTTATATCGTAAGCGGGAGCATAACCCAATAAATCTTTGGCTTTTTCGATGGAAGCCAGCGAATGGGGAATATCCCCGAGGCGTTCCGGACCGTGTTTTACGGAAATATCCTTAATTTCTGGGTCGTATTCCGATAAATATTCTTTGAGCAAAGCGGTGAGTTCATTCAAATCGGTCCTTTGGCCAAAAGCCGTATTATATACCTGATTTAAAGCTGAAGGATTTTCGGTTTCCAAAGCCAATTTATTCATCAACAACACATTATCTATATAGGTAAAATCCCTTGAAAAAGTTCCGTCGCCATTTATCACGGGGCTTTCGTGCTTCATCAATTGGATAACAAATTTGGGAATTACCGCGGCATAAGCTCCATTGGGATCCTGACGCCTCCCGAAAACATTAAAATAACGCAGGCCAATGGTATCCAGTCCGTAAGTTTTATGAAAAACATCGGCGTAAAGTTCGTTGACATATTTTGTAATGGCATAGGGCGACAAAGGTTTTCCTATGATTTCTTCCACTTTCGGTAGATTTTCCGAGTCTCCGTAGGTCGAAGAACTGGCGGCATATACAAAACGTTTGATTCCCGCATCTCTCGAAGCAACCAGCATATTGAGAAAGCCATCGATATTCACACTGTTGGTTGTAATAGGATCTTTGATGGAACGCGGCACTGAACCCAAAGCCGCTTCATGCAATACATATTCCATTCCGTCCACAGCTTTGCGACAGGTTTCCAGATTCCGTATGTCTCCTACCATTAATTCGAAGCGAGGATGATCCATTAAATGTTTGATGTTTTTGAAATGTCCGGTTTCAAAATTATCCAAACAACGCACCCGGTAACCTTCTTCAAGGAAATAATCACATAAATTGGAGCCGATAAATCCGGCTCCTCCCGTGATTAACACATTTTTTGTTTTTTTCATAAACAAATAAAAAATATTTT
>JAMOVT010000001.1 GCA_027061855.1 Flavobacteriales bacterium | reverse complement strand
TGCTGGCCTACCAGGGCTCGAACCTGGACTCTTCTGAACCAAAATCAGACGTGTTGCCAGTTACACCATAGGCCATTACTTCTTTAAAGCGATTGCAAATTTATAGCTTTTTTTTATTTTGACAAAAAAATAAACTCTTTTTTTTGAAAGATTTTTTAGTAGCATTTATATCAGCACTTTATCAAAATCAAAAATAGTTTCCAATCCCTTTTTTCTAAAATATTCTTCCGTATTTTTTCCGCTTGCCAGCACAAAATCTCCTCCCCAAGCTCCCAAACTTTTGATCATGCCTTTAAAACCGGAAAATAATTCTTCTTTGATTGTAGGACGACCCAAAACAGTTGAAAGAATTTGCTCATGCCGATTCATTAAATTGCGGAATTCATCCAAATTTGTTGTCCTTGCTACTGATCTTGTAATCCGGTTTAGTTCCTCTTTTTGCCCGGGAGAAATAACGGGTTTGTATTTTTTTATTTCATTGGCACTGCTTTGTTTTTTTCCTAAATACACCAATTTTAAATCCGCTTTAAAAGGCAAATCAAAATCCTGCAAAGTTTGCCAGGAAGGATATGGTGGCTCGTTAAAAGGCGGAATCATTTTAAAGCCTGTATCGGCGGGGGATTCATTTAATTTATAAATCAAAGCTTTATTTTCCATTCCCACGGCAATATCATAACCGCTGCCCCCATAAAATTTTCTATTTAATACAAAAGGATTCACTCCGCTCCATTGATAAAGCAAAACCAACAGAGTCGAAGAACTTCCCCATCCCCATTGCCTGTTAAAATTCAGGCGGGTGGTAAACGCCGCCGGCTTCTCAAACAAAGCGGGCTTATAATTTTTTATATATTTCAAAATCTCTTGAAGAAACCGGGCTTTCTCAATATCGTTTGTTTGTAAAATCCTGCTTAAATCCAAAGAAAAATCAGACGAGAACCATTCTTTATCCTTTTCAAAACTTTTCCAAGCATGAAAATTGCCGTTTTCCCTGGATTGCACCATTAAGCTCTGCCCGAACCGGCCGGTAGGCAATGCCAGGGCTTCCACTCCATTAAACACCACATATTCTCCTGTGAGCATCAATTTTCCGGGGGCAAAAAAAACTTGTTCCTTCATGCATTGAAACTTAAAAACAATCAAAAATACAAATAAGAATTGACATATACTTTTCCGGAAAATCTTCGTAAATTTATTGACCTAAAAAAGAAGAAAATGAATACTTTTCAACAAACCATAAAACAAGGAATTCCCAGCGAACTTCCTCCTTTAAAAGCCTATGACTCATCTATTAACCACGCTCCTCCACGCAGAAATATTCTGACTCCGGAAGAGAAAAAATTAGCCGTTAAAAACGCCTTGCGTTACTTTCCTGCAAAATGGCATGCCATATTGGCTCCCGAATTTGCAGAGGAATTAAATACTTACGGCCGTATTTATATGTACCGCTTCCGTCCCGATTATGAAATGTATGCACGTCCCATTGACGAGTATCCTGCAAAAAGCAAGCAGGCGGCGGCCATTATGCTGATGATTCAAAATAACTTGGATCCGAAAGTCGCTCAACATCCTCACGAGTTAATTACTTACGGAGGAAACGGTGCGGTATTTCAAAATTGGGCTCAATACTTGCTTACCATGAAATATTTGTCGGAAATGACCGACGAACAAACATTGGCCATGTATTCCGGACATCCTATGGGATTATTTCCTTCCCATAAAGATGCTCCGCGGGTAGTGGTAACCAACGGAATGATGATTCCCAATTATTCGAGCTTGGACGATTATGACCGGTATAATGCCTTGGGAACCACTCAATACGGGCAAATGACGGCCGGAAGTTATATGTATATCGGGCCGCAAGGAATTGTTCACGGAACTACCATTACCATTTTGAATGCCAAACGCATCATTATGGAAAGATTCGGGAAGAAGGAAGGAGAACCCGTGCTTTTTGTCTCTTCGGGATTAGGGGGAATGAGCGGGGCACAGCCCAAAGCCGGAAATATTGCCAAAGTGGTTTCGGTTGTAGCGGAAGTTAATCCCAAGGCAGCCAGAAAACGCCACGAACAAGGCTGGGTGGATGTCTTGGTGGAAGATATGGATGAATTGGTCAAACAAGTGAAAGAAGCCTTGAATAATAATAAAATAATTTCTTTCGGTTATATCGGGAATATTGTGAATGTATGGGAAAGATTTTATGATGAAGGCATAAAAATCGATTTGGGAAGCGATCAAACTTCCTTGCATAATCCTTTTAACGGCGGATATTATCCGGTGGATTTGAGTTTTGAAGAAGCCAATGAAATGATGGCCAAAGAACCTGAAAAGTTTAAGGAGCATGTTTATGCATCTTTACGCCGGCAAGTAGAAGCCATAAATAAACATACGGAACAAGGGACCTATTTTTTTGATTACGGAAATGCCTTTCTATTGGAATCAAGTCGTGCCGGAGCTGATATTACCGGCGAAAACGGGAAGTTTAAATATCCTTCGTATGTGGAAGATATCATGGGACCTATGTGTTTTGATTACGGCTTTGGTCCTTTCCGTTGGGTTTGCACCAGCGGAAAAGAAGAAGATTTACTAAAAACAGACCAAATAGCCACCCGCATTATCAAAGAACTGATGAAAGAAGCACCCGAACGTATTCACCAACAAATGCAAGATAATTTACAATGGATAGAAGGGGCACAGGAAAACAAGCTCGTGGTGGGATCACAAGCGCGAATTTTATATGCCGATGCTTGGGGGCGTATTAAAATTGCCGAGGCGTTTAATGAAGCCGTTAATTCAGGCGAACTTTCCGCTCCCGTAGTAATTGGACGGGACCACCATGATGTTTCCGGAACCGATTCCCCTTTCCGGGAAACTTCCAATATTTACGACGGGTCGAGTTTTACTGCCGATATGGCCATACAAAATGTAATCGGAGACAGTTTCAGGGGAGCCACTTGGGTTTCTATTCACAATGGCGGCGGTGTAGGCTGGGGCGAAGTAATCAACGGAGGTTTCGGAATGGTATTGGACGGCACCGAAGAATCAGAAAAACGATTGAAAAGTATGCTTTATTGGGATGTGAATAACGGTATCGCTCGCCGAAATTGGGCGAGAAATGATAATGCGATGTTTACCATTCAACGAGCCATGAAAGAAAATCCCGATTTAAAAGTTACTCTACCCCAATTGGTAGATGAAGATATTGTCAAAGATTTATTTTAATGTATAAAAAACTCTTTTTATATCTTTTGGGATTTTTTCTCCTTTGGAGTGCTTATACCATTTATATTTTTTCTTTTCAAGAATGGATCAAGCAAGCCCTCACCGGGCTTGCTTCCATTCTCTTATTCTTTGTGGTTTTTGCCGTAATAAGTTATGCTTTAAAAAAATAAATCTTCTTCGGGGATTCTGAATTTGGGCAAATATTGATTTTGATCTTCGGGTGAACGGTAACCTACTGCCGCCACCACACAAGCATTGAGGTTTTTTTGAGGATATCCCAGTATTTCATTGTATTTATCCGGCATAAAACCTCCTATTGCGCAAGTATCTATTTGCTTTTCGGGGGCGGCGATTAAAAGTGTTTCCAGGGCCATATAGGTTTGAAGTGCCGTGTATTCCAATAATTTCTCGGGAGAAAGACTTTTAATGAATGCCGAAACTTTTTTCATATAAGGGATGTAGTCCTCAAATTTTTTGCCTTGGACTTTTGCTTTCAAACGGTAGAAATATTCCAAATACTCATCCGAAATTTCGGTAAAATTGGCAAATACAAACAAATGGGAGGCTTCAACCACTTGCCTTTGATTATAACTGTACGGTAACAATTTTTTCTTCGTATCCGCATCGGTTATAATTTGGATTTTATAAGGCTGCAAGCCATAGGAAGAAGGAGTCAACCGGATGCATTTTTTTAAATATTCGATATCTTCTTGCGGAACAATTTTTTCCGGATCAAAAATCTTGGTGGCATATCGCCATTCCATTAATTTTAGTACACTCATTTTTTTCTTTTCAAGATATAAAAAAACAAGCATCGGGGATGCTTGTTTTTATTATTTTCCTTTATATGAAGTATTTTAATTTTTTATAAAGGTTTTATGTCCTATGCCTTTATTGGTTTGGATTTTAAGAATATAAATTCCTTTGTTTAAATTTTCCAAACGGATTACTTTTTCTCCTTTTTCAATTTTTTTAATGAGTTTGCCACTCATATCAAAAATTTGAATTTCATTAAATTCTCCATTCAAATAAAGCAAATCTTGTGCGGGATTTGGATAAACAAAAAAACCGGTCATATCAAAAACTTCTGTTGCCAATGTAGTTGATTGATTACCTAAAATCTTATATTCTCCCGGTTGCAATGTAATTTGCATTGCCGTATCGGTTACATTTATACTTGTTCCGTCCATTAAATTATACCAGGTTCCTGTATAAGGAAAATCTGCGGTAACATTTTGAGCAGTTACATCAAAATTGGCCAAAATAACCACATTTTTCAATTGATCACTTGCCAATTGGTCGTTCCATATATAAACACGCGGAGTAAAAGTTCCCGCATCAATGCTGTAATCTCCTTTAAAAACAGGTTCTGATATTTTAAGCCCGATCATTTTGCTCCAAGCATCATAAATTTGCCGTCTGTCGGGAATATTCAGCCAATCGTTTACCCATTGCGGTTGCGGTTTGGTAGCCAAACGGCAATCCGGGTTTACATTGCCGTCGGTGCAGGTATTTATGGATAAGTCCATTCCCAAGTCGCCAAAATGCCAAATCATTTTGGGGCCGGGGATAAAGAACAATACGGCTCCCAAGGTTTTCATGCGGGACAAAGCCACCGGTAAATCCTTGACGTTATAATTGGGATTGCTGCTTTGACCGTATTGCAAATTTTTATACATCAATCTTTCTTCATCATGACTTTCGGCATAGCCCAAAACCCTTTTTCCTGCAAAGCCATGTTCGTGATATCCCATCCGGCTGAAATCTTTATTTCCTCCTTGTCCCATTGTCAATTCATTATAAGGATCTGTGGATTTTTGCCACATCATTACTCCCTTGCCTTCATTCAAACGGTAATCCGCCCATTCTTTTTCTTCGGAATCACTTCCCAAATGTTCAAAAATTACATAATGACCGGGGTCTATCGACCATGAATAGTCGGCATAGGCTTTGAGAATATCTACCCGGTCTTGTTGATAGGCATTGGTACAAGCTTCATCGGTAGCGGTACAATTTTGTGTAAAACCTTTGGTTAAATCCCAACGGAATCCGTCAATATGAAATTCTTCTATCCAATATTTGATCACTCTTTTTGTATAATATTGGGTCAAAGCCGAACTGTGATTGAAATCATAACCCACATTATAAGCGTGCTTGGGTTCTTGATTGAAATACGGATTTTCACTGCTGGGGGCTCCCCATCCGTCGCCATCGAGATCATTCATCCACATGCGCACCATGGGATTACGTCCCATAGCATGGTTTAAAGCCACATCGAGTATCACGGCAATACCGTTTTGATGATAAAGATTGACCAGTTCCTTTAATTTTTCTTTGGTACCGTAAAATTTGTCCAAAGCCAAATGAAAAGAAGGGTTATACCCCCAGCCTTCATTGCCTTCAAATTCCATCACCGGCATAAGCTCAATGGCATTTATATGAAGGCCTTTAAAATAATCAATCCGGTCGATCAAATCCTGGAAAGTCCGGTGGGCATCGAAATCGCGTATTAAGACTTCATAAATCACCAAATCTTCTTTTTCGGGTCTTGTATAACTTCCTTCATTCCATGCAAAAGCTGCTTCTCCCGTTTTTAAAACCGTTACTTCCCTTTCTTGTCCCAAAGGATAGGACGGCATATCGGGATAATTTATTGCGGGAATCCAAGGATCATCAAAAGGGGATAATACCAATGTGGAAAAAGGATCGGCGGTTTTTACCAATGAAGGACTGTCTTGCAAGGGGCTTTGGTCGGCCACCCAATATTGGAAAGTATAATTTTCTCCGGGTGTTAACCCGCTCAATTCCAACCAAAATTTACCCGATGAAGGATCCTTTTTCATTGCAAAGGAAGAGTCCGGCTTCCAATTGTTAAAACTTCCCGCTATATATACAAAATCTTTCAAAGGAGCATTTAGCACCAAGACGGCTTTTGTATTGTCGGCGAGATAATTAATACCGTCTTCCATTCCGGCCGGCAAGGCTTCTTCCATGGTATTATTAACCAGAATAACAAAACTTTTGGTGATGGAACTTCCATTCATACTTACTACCAAATCACAATATTGATTTTCGGTTAGATTTTCAAACAAATAACCGTTATAAAAATTAGTATCGGTTTGTGTATGTATTAATTGTCCGTTTGCATAGAGCTCGTATGTGGCATTTCCTCCCGAATTTTGTGCTATGATTTGGGTACTGCCTCCGTTTTCTTTCACAATCACTCCCGAATCGTCCGGGTTAATCATTGTTATTTGAAAAGCTCCGACATTAAAAATAAAATCTTGACATCCGTTATCTTTAAATTCCTGGGTCCCGTCTTCGTTTCTAAAAACCATTCCCATTTTTGTAGCCGAAGAAGCTTGCTGGGCATCGAGATTGAAATAGGTTTCCGGTGTGATTGTGATACTCCATGTGCCGTCTCCATTGTCTGTCATTAATCCTACCCCGTCATCTTGACCCCAATTTCCGACCACACTAAATCCCCATGGATTTGTATCATCACCTATTCCGGCATGCATATACACTTTGTTGGGGCTATTGAAATGATTACAATCCGTTTCGGTACTATTGACATCAATGGTAATGGTAACAGGCTGATCCACTTCAATAATAGAAGGATTAAGAACAACTGCCTGAGACCAGAGGCTAAAAATAAAAAATTGAAAAACTACGTTTATTATTGTTTTCATTTATGTTTTACATTTAAAAAATATTAATATAATAAAATTCACCGTGAAAGTCAAATTTCACGGTGAATTTTTAATGAACTCAAAAATCTAAGGCCATTGAACAAACTTAATGGTGGGCGGACTCGCTGTGAAATCCAATTCGATGTAATATTTACCTGCGCTTACAGAAATATTTGCACCATTTTGTTCCAAAGTACCGTCATTTCCATCATCTCCATAATTAACGGTCCAATCATCATTTTGTCGGATTTTTACTTCGCCGTCAGTCAATTGTATTTTATAGATATAGAATTTACCTTCTTCGGGGCCGAATTTAGGTATGAATTTGGTATCGGGGCCATTCCATCCGTTTGGAGTGGCACTTCCTACTATTCCCCAAAGATCAGCGGGTTCAATGGTATATGTCATATCATTTAAATCCATAGTAATGATATAGTGACCGGCAGTAACATCAATATTATCTCCTCCGGGTTCCAATGTGCCGTCAGCTCCCGTATCACCATAATTCGTACCCCAATCATTATTTAATCGGAATTTTATTTGACCATCTACCAATGTAGCTGCTGCTACCCAATTATCATTATAGGGATTATAATAAAATTGAATATCGGGTCCGTTCCATCCGTTTGGAGTGGCACTTCCTACGATTCCCCATGAATAAGGTTCGATTGTGTAAGTTAAATCTACAATGTTTACGGTGATTTTATAAGTTCCTTCGGTGACAGGAATATTTGCGCCATCTTGTTCTAATGTGCCGTCAAGTCCATTATCACCATAATTTACAGACCAATCATTGTTTAAACGGAATTTGATTTCGCCGGTTTGTAAACCTACATAAGCAACTAGTATATTGGGATCTGAGGTTTTATACATCGGTAAATCAGGCATATCCGGACTGCCCCATCCTCCGGGGGTAGCACTTCCTACTATTCCCCATTCGGTAGATAAATCGAGGTAAGAAGAATAAGCTGTTACGGTCATATTCACCGGATCTGAATAAATCTTTACTTGCTGACTTAATTTGGCTTCCACCATAAATTTAATTTCGGTAGGAGTATCGGGATCCACACCGAGAGCCAATAACTTACTATTTAATTCACTGTGCGTGAACACTTTTTTCAGTTCACCTCCTACCGGAAATTTTTGAGCATTTGAAAAGTCTCCCGTGGCCAAATCCATCATTAGCGTGTAGGAAGGAGCCGCTTGAAAGCCATAATCCGGATTTGTCCATGTCACTACTAATGCTTCTGCATCCGGCGTATTTTCATCCAAAACTAAATCAGTGGTAGATAAACTCACCACCGGTTTGGCATCCGGATTGAGTGTCACTAAATCTTTTTTCTCACAAGCTCCCAATATCATTAGGAAGCTCAATAGAAAAAACAGGGTTTTATTATTATGTTTCATAACTTTTTTTCTTTTTTATTAATAACCCGGGTTTTGGGTCAAATTGGGATTAATAGACAATACATTCGTAGGTAAAGGGAATAATTTTCTATAAGAAGCGACGGCAATACCGTTCGGATCATTTCCTTTAAAAGGCCATAAATAGCTTGCGGAAGTAAAGTATCCATAACGTATTAAGTCGGTTCTTCTCATTCCCTCCCAATATAATTCTCGGGATCTTTCGTTTAATACAAAATCCAGTGTTAAATCGGCAGTAGTAATATCTCCCGAATGATCTCCGTAGGCACGTAATCTCAATTCATTGATTTTATCGACAGCAGTTGAAAGACTTCCGCCACCGCCTCTTAATACTGCTTCGGCATAATTTAGATAAATTTCAGCTAATCGAATCAAAGGCAAATCGGTATCGGCAAAATTCCCGCTGGAATCAGAACCGGCATTTCCTTGCGAGTCGATATTTTTGAATTTTGTTACCGCATATCCTTCATTAAATTGTGTAATATCCGTAATCTCCAAACTTTGCCCATCGGTATGGAACATGGCTCTTTTATCACTTTGGAAAGGAGTAATGGAATAAGTCATATCGTTGAGGTTCATGACAATATAATAGGTGCCATCTGCCGGGATGACAATATTTGCTCCTCCGGCTTCAAGAGTGCCGTCAGCACCATCATCCCCATAGTTTTGCCCCCAATCTTCGTTATATCTGAATTTGATTTCTCCGGCTACCAATTCGACATATAAAGCATACTCATTGGGAGCTGTTTCATACATCTCTACATCGGGACCATTCCATCCGTTGGGAGTAGCACTACCGACCAATCCCCAATCACTTATGGTTCCCAAGGCGGCATTCAAATCATTGATATCCACTGTAAATTTATTTACAAGGGCTTTGGTAGTTCTCAACCCATACCATCCTCCGTTGATTCCAAAATCAGCAGGATTCATGGTTCCTCCTACGGATGCGTGGATGAGGAAGGTAGTTCCTCCCCAAGTTTGTGAGTGTAATCCGTCAAAATTCACTCCGAAAATCACTTCATCTTGTGCCCCGTTGGTATTGTTGTCCGCCAAGAAAAGTTCGTCATAGGCTGTTCCATTTCCATTGGCGTCATTCATATTGATGATATAAGGAGAATTCATTACTTTTTCTGAGTAAGTAACACATTCGTTGTACATTGGTGTTCCAATCCATTCTTCTGCATTCAAATACAAACGTGAGAGTAATGCCCATGCGGCGGCTTTATCCACCCGGCCGTATTCATTGGTTTTGGGATCTTTCAATTTATTTTGAATATCGAGCAATTCATTTTCTACAAAAGCAAACAATTCTTGTCTATTGCTTTGTTTAGGTAAATCTGCCGAAACCTCGGTTACCAAAGGTACATTTCCGTAAAGATCTATTAAATTGTAATAAGCATAAGCACGAATAAAACGGGCTTCGGCAATAAAATATTCCAATTCGGGATCCGACTGAATTTTGGCTGCATTTTCAATAAATGAATTGGCAAAAGAAACGGTTTGTGCCAAACGGTAATACATGGCATCGGTAAAATCATTTCCGGCAGCCCAATACATGCCGTGTAAATCTTGCAAACCGGGATCTCCCCAAGCAACTACTGCATGATCTGTCGTCAATTCATTTAAGTTATATAACATACGTGTAAATTGGGAAAAACCTTCGTCAATATCAGAGATATCCGGTTTTCCGGCAGGACCTTTTTGTCCCGTTAAAGCCAAACTGGCATATACTTTTGCCAAGGCTCCCTTTGCTTCTACAACATTTGAGAAGACATTTTCCTCTGTAAAGCTGTCCGGGTCAATTGGATTTTGATCCAAATCCTTTGTACAGGAAATTCCGGTCAGCAATACTAACATCAGAAGAAAAGATAAATTTATATATTTTTTCATGATTTTATTATTTTAAAATTATAATTAAAAGTCTAAATGTACTCCCATAGTATATACAGTCGGTCTGGGATAAAAATTATTATCTATACCACCGGGAATTTCGGGATCTAATCCTTTATAATCTGTGAATGTTGCCACATTTTGAACAGAACCGTAAAGTCTTAAATTCACATTTTTATAAATTTTAGGAAATCTATATCCCATACTGATATAATCGATTTTTACAAAGGAAGCATCCGTCACATAATAATCACTCAAAAGATTTGTTTCGGAATGTGTTTGAAAACCTGAATTAAAGTAATCTGTATGGAGGTTTGTCAAAAAAGGCAAGGTATTGATATCTGCTGGTATAGATCGTGCAGATGCAACATTATCATACATATAATTACCTATATTGGAACGTAAGGATATGCTCATATCAAAATTTCCATAGTTAAATGTACTGGATAAGCCCATTTGAATATCTGCCATCGGATCATGATAGAAATAGCGGTCATCATTATTAATCACTCCATCCCCGTTTCTATCCACATAAACTCCTTCGAGGGGTTTCCCGTTTGCATCATAAACCTGTTCATATACATAGAATGAATAGGGGGCATATCCTTCACGGTGCATTTGAATCGTATTACCAACTCCACCGGCAATTCCTCCTACTTCCTGGTCAAAAGGCATATAAGTCACCTCATTGTTATTATAGGCAATATTATAACTTATGTTCCAACGCATTTTGTCATTATCAATCACAACTCCGTTCAATTCCAATTCAACCCCTTTATTGGTCATATTTCCAACATTTTTTTCAACACGGTTCCCAAAGTTTGTAAAGGGATCAACCAAAGCCCAAATAATCAAATCTTTGGTTTCTTTATTGTATACGTTGATTGAACCATTAATACGGCTGTTATATAAAGCAAAATCCAATCCCACATTAAGTGTTTTACCTACTTCCCAGCGTAAATCTTTGTTTACAGGTTCAGGACGATAGGTTTGGTAAAATTGCGTTCCGAATTGATATGCAGCAGTCGATGTACTACCTTCATATCGTGTAAGATATTTATAGGGAGCCAAACCGTTTACGTTTCCTACTTCTCCATATCCCACGCGTAATTTTAACATATTAAATACACCGGAATCTTTCATAAAGTCCTCGTTATGAAGATTCCATGCCAAAGCTACGGAAGGAAAATATCCCCAACGATCATCGGGATTTAATTTTGAAGAGGCATCGGCTCTTAAAGTAGCTGTAAGTAAATATTTGTCATTATAACTGTAATTCAAACGACCGAAATATGATAATAGTACTTCTTTTGACTTGTCAATTTGATTATAATCCGTTTGTCCTTGTTGGAACGCATAATCATCATAAAAGAAGTCATATCTATAAAAAGATTGATAAGAATAACCGGTCATTAATTTAAAATTATGCTTATCAAATTCTTTATTATAAGTTAAATAGGCATCCAATAATTTATTTTCTCTTTCATTATCATATTTATTATTTACACCCTGCCAAGTCGGATCGGAAGTAGGCATATCCGGAGAAATAATGGTTTTTCCATTTCCGTTTGACTTATCAATACCCACATTTAAAGTAGCTGTTAATTCGGGCATAAAATGCAAATTATAATCAAATTTTGCATTGGCAATATATCGCGTAACATAAGAAAAATCATCTTGTAAGTTGATCATAGCCACAGGATTGGTCGGAGCCAAATTGTATTGATAATTGGTATTCGGATCAATCCATGTAAAGTAACCGGCAAAAGGAGAATTGGGGTCATAAACCGGATGAGTGGGGTCAAATGACAAGGCTGACCCAATAGCTCCCCGGTTTGCAAAAGTATTTTCAAGATACATTCCTCGTGCATTCAACTCTACTTTTAAATGATCTTTCATAAAGGACGGAGTCAAATTCAAAGAAGCAGTAGTTCTCTCAAAATTATCTTTTTGTAAAATTCCATCCTGATTGGAATAGGACAAAGAAAAACGGACCGGTAAATTTTTAACCATACCTGATCCGCTAAAATTATGTTCATATCCCAAAGCATTTTTATAAATCTCTTTTTGCCAATCGGTTCTGGCTGTTCCCAAACGATTAATAGCATCGGGAGTTCCGATTTCATTTACCACTCCGGTGAATTCTTGTGCAGTCATCACATCTACATAACGACTGGCCACATAACTGGCGGTTTTTGCGTCATAACTGAATTTAAATTGACGTTTGCTTCCTTTTTTGGTAGTGATTAAAACCACACCGTTTGCAGCTCTTGATCCATAGATAGCGGTAGAAGAAGCGTCCTTCAAAATAGTGATACTTTGAATATCATTGGGGTTGATAAAATCCAATATATTTCTTGATCCGCCCACACCTTGATTATCCAAAGGTACTCCATCCACAACATATAAAGGATCATTTGTCAAAGACAAAGAACTCAATCCGCGAATATTAATGCTTCCGCCTTCTCCCGGTGCACCACTGGGAGGAGTTACGGTGACCCCGGCTATTTTTCCGGTGATTAATTCCTGAGCGGAATTAATGGCTCCTTTGTTAAATTTTTTTGTTGTTACTACATTGACAGAACCTGTCAAATCCTTTTTCTTGGCGGTACCATAACCTACCACAATTACTTTATCCAAAGATTCGGCAGATTCTTTTAATTCTACATTCACTTCTTTTGTCTGTGGAGTAACTTTAATTTTAACAGGCTCATAACCCAAAAAAGAAAATTCCACCTCCACACCGACAGGCACATTGTTTAATTCATAACGTCCGTTAAAATCGGTTGTTGTTCCTTTATCCGTGCCGAGAATAATTACGGCCACTCCCGGAATGGGATCGCCCGTGGACTGCTCGGTCACAACTCCTTGAATATTGACTTGTCCGGCCATAAACAGTGGTACAGCCAACAAGATACTCATAAAGATTAATTTTAAATTGCTCATTTGTTCAATATTTTTCATTAATATTCCGTTAATCAATACAAGGTTTTGACACCTTGACTAAGCATTTATTACTTCACTTTTTTTACTTTCACGTCCTTAAAGTTACGGATTAAATCCCCTAAAAATATGGCGATATCGCATAAAATACCTACGAAAACGTTTTCGTGTTAAAAACTTTTTTATTCTTTTGAAAATAGTTATCTTTGAAACAAATCGAATTAAAATTTGAAAAAAGCCAGTTTAAAAAGTATTGCCGCAGAACTCGGCGTATCGGTTTCTACGGTTTCCAAAGCTCTCCGTGACAGCCCGGAGATCAGTCAGGAAACGCGTGAGAAGATTCAAGCCTTTGCCCGCTACCTTGATTATTCTCCCAACAAAATGGCATTGGGCCTAAGGAATCAAAAAACGATGGTCATCGGGATTATTGTTCCGGAAATCGTGCACCATTTTTTTTCTACCGTTATCAGTGGTTTGGAAGAAAAAGCCAATGAATATAATTATAATGTAATGATCGGGCTGTCCAACGACCAGCTAAAAAAAGAAAAAGAATTGATTGAAGCCTTTACCAATGGAAGTGTGGACGGTTTGATCATTTCTCTTTCCAAAGAAAGCATGCAAAAAAAGAATTTTGCTCATATAGAAAAATTAATCAATCAAGGTTTCCCCCTGGTGTTTTTTGACCGTGCTCCCGAAGAGCTACCGGTGAATAAAGTATTGGTAAATGATGAAGAAGGGGGCTATAAAGCCACTTCTTATTTACTAGATAAAGGAGTGCAATATCCGGCTATTTTATCCACCCCCTTACATATAAGCGTGGGAAAAGAACGGGAAAAAGGTTTTTTGCGTGCAGTAAAAGAGCAAGCTGTGGATGAGTATAAAATCATCCATATAAATGAACAATTTGACATTGTGGAACAAATAGCCGACCTCTTTAATCAAAAGAGAATTCCCGATGGAATTTTTGCCGTAAATGAACTCTATGCATCAATCGCATTGAAAACGGCTCAAAAAAAAGGAATAAATATCCCCCGCGATTTGAAAATTATCGGATTTACGAACGGCATCATTTCTAAAACGACTACCCCTACATTGACTACAATTGATCAACACGGAAAACAAATGGGGCAAACGGCTATGAATATACTATTGAATTGTATAACAAACCCCGAAGAAAACTCCTCCGCTTCCATATATATTATTCCCACTCAAATTATCCCCAGAGAATCTACCTAAGACCGGAAATGACAATCGTTTGTTTTTTCTCTCTATTTTTTCTTATATTTGCGGTACTAAGTTACTTTTACTTCACTTATTTTACTTTCCTATTCGGCATTAATTATAATGCCAATAAACTTTTTTTGTATAAACTCTTCTGTCTTTAAAGGGATGGAAAGTAAAATTCTTGTTATGAAAAAGAAACGACATCTCGGTTTCTGGGAAATATGGAATATGAGTTTAGGGTTTCTCGGAATACAATTCGGGTTTGCCCTTCAAAATGCCAATACCTCCCGTATATTTGAGACCTTAGGCGCCAAAATCGATGAAATTCCTATACTTTGGATTGCCGCCCCCCTTACAGGGCTTATTATTCAACCCATTGTAGGACATTTCAGTGATAGAACATGGACACGCTTAGGACGAAGAAGGCCCTATTTTTTGGTAGGCGCCATTCTTTCCACTTTGGCTTTATTCCTGATGCCCAACTCTCCTACTCTATGGTTTGCAGCCATGATGTTATGGATAATGGATGCATCCATAAATATAACGATGGAACCGTTCCGCGCATTTGTAGCGGACAATCTTCCAAATGAGCAACGCACCCAAGGCTTTGCGATGCAAAGTTTTTTTATAGGAATCGG